>NZ_CAKJTM010000083.1:0-9430 GCF_917627345.1 Protofrankia sp. CiP3
TCCTGTGGACGTCCGCCTCGCATGGTGAGAGCCGAGGTGGTGAGCGCCGAAACAACCTACCCGATGCGGGAAACCAGCCACAATCGTCACGATAGTGCTCTGCCAGCCGCAATAGCGCGCCGGCTATGCTACGGACAGAACGGGGGTTTGTGGGGTGGGCCAGAGAACCGAACGTTCGCCAATCGCGTTCTTTAGCTATGCCCACGCCGACGACCGCAATAGTGCAGGCCGGGTCAGCAGGCTTCGGGTGGAGTTGCAAAAGGCGCTGCATGTCGTCACCGGGCAGGAGATCCCGATTTTTCAGGACAACAGCGACATCGCCTGGGGTGACAGGTGGAAGGAGCGTATCGACGGCGCTCTCGACGACGTGAGTGCGCTGATCGTCGTATTGTCCCCGAGCTTCTTCGCCAGCGAACAGTGCTGCCGGGAGCTCCACCGTTTTCTCGACCGTGAACACAAGATTGACCGTCAGGACCTGCTGCTACCTATCTACTGGGTATCGAGCCCACTGATCAATACGAGGTCGAAGGACCACCGGCTGGGAGGTGAGATGGCGGCCCGGCTGGGAGGTGAGATGGCGGCCCGCCAGTACGCGGACTGCCGGGACTTACGGCTCAAGCTGCCGGCCTCGCCCGAGGAGCCGATCTCGGCGCCGATCAACCATTTCGTCGAGATGGTAGCGCACCGGTTGCAGGACGCCTTCTGGCCGCAGAGTCCCGACAGCAGCCTGCAGTCCACAGAGATGGATAAGGACAAGACAGGCGATCATCAGATCGTCACGGCGTCCCCCGACCGCGTCGCAGAGGAACTGCCCACGCTCACCCGCACGCTGAAACAGCTGGAGGCGACTTTTCGGGACGGGGCGGCGCTTGCCGTCCACGCGCTGGAACGTTTCGTCGACCCCGAGGGTCTGCTGGAACTCGCCGATTCGGACTTTCTCACCGACGACGGCCTGGGCCTGCGCCCATGGCTCGCCGATCTGGAAGCGGCCGTCGCTGGACACCACGTCGATACCGCGGCCGGCATCCGCCGGTGGCAGGAACTCGCCGCCGAAGTCGCAGTCGTGGCCAAGCTGCTCGTGGAGGCCAACGGAAAGCCGGACCGGCGCTGCTCCGAGCTGGCTGGGCTGCTCACCACCTACCGGGCGATGGCCCGGGAGCGGGGCCTCATCGAGGACGCGGACCTAACCACATTGCACACCGCCGCACTCGACACGTTACGGCGTGTCCCGACCGATCTCAGGCTCGCTGACCGGCAGGTCGCCGCATATGTTCAGGCAGTGATCTCCCAGGGAGACATGTGATGAGCGAACCGACGAATGTTCCCTGCCAACGGTTACCGCCGATCTGCAGCGGGTCCGGATACATCACAACCGGCGGTATGTGTAACGTATGCGGCCATCCCCCCGCCGCGCCGCTGAAGTCCGGACCGGACCCGGCCCCGCTAATCTCGCAGCCCGGCCCGGCCCCCAGCCTGTCGCCGCGGCTGTCGACACCCGGCATGTTCGAACTGCCCGAACTGCCCGAGGCGCCACCGAGCGGGCCTCCACCCGTCCTGCCGGAAGAGGACCTGCCGGCGAACCTGCGGCTGTGTGGTAAATGCGGCAGCCAGGTGGCCCGCGATGGCGCCGGGAGTCCAGCCGCGCTCGACGGGATGTGCCAGTGCGGTCAGCCTTACTCGTTCACAGTCAAGCTGGTGCCCGGTGACCTGGTCGCTGGAAGGTATAAGATCATTGGCCGGCTGGCGCACGGCGGGCAGGGGTGGGTCTACGCGGCGCGGGATGAACATCTCAGCCATGGCCAGACCGAGCTCTGGGTGGCGTTAAAGGGACTGATCGACACGGAGAGCGCGACCGCCCGCCGAGCGGCCGATGCGGAGCGGCGATTCCTCACCTCGGTCTCGCATCCCAACATTGTCAAGATCAGGGATTTCATTGTTCACGACGGCGCCGACTATACTGTCATGGACTACGTCCGCGGGGTGCCGCTGGCGAGGCTCGTGAAGAACAAAGCTCTTCCGCCCGGCGATGCCGTCCGCTATCTTCTGCGGCTACTTCCCGCGTTGGGATATCTGCACCGAATTGATCTCATCTATTGCGACCTCAAGCCGGACAACGTCATGGTGGTCTCCGGCGACCTTGTGTTGATCGACCTGGGTGGAGCGCGACGGGCGGACGACATGGCCGCGGGATTCGCCAGCACGGCTGGCTTCCGGGCACCGGAACTAGAGTACGACAGCCGGGCCGGCGCCTCGCGCCGATTCCCCTCTGTCGCGTCCGACCTGTATGCGGCCACGCGGACGCTTGCTGCGCTGTTGCTGGGCGCATCCTGGAACCCGCGCAAGAATCTGCCTTTCCTGCCGTCCGCTGACACCTTCCCCGTGCTGCGCCGATTCGACTCGCTACACCGGTTCCTGCGCAAGGGGATGGCTCCCGATCCCGCTGCACGATTCAGCACCGCCGAGGAGATGCGCGACCAGCTGGTCGGCGTGCTGCACGAACTTCACGTGCTCGACGAAGGCGCACCGCCTGACGTGATCGTCAGCCGCTGCTTCGAGGCATCCCCCCACGACATCGGCACGGAGCGTAATTCCATAACGTGGACCGATCTCGCCGTGCTGCGGGTGAACCCCGACGACCCGGCGGCCCCCGCCCTGCTCGGGCTGCCAGCGCGGGATGACGCCGAAAAGGTCGTCGCTGTTCTCGCCACGATGCGTCCGATGACCCTGGAGGTACGGTTACGACAGGTGCGCGCCGCGCTCGAGGCGGGCCAGCCGGACACGGCTGGTGGTCTCCTGGACGGGATTGAACAGGACGAGCCCGGGCAGTGGCGCGCCCGATGGTATCGGGGGTTGATCGCACTCGCCACCGGGGACGCCCCGGAGGCGGTCCGTGCCTTCGACCACGTCTACTCCCAGGTGCCAGGGGAGCTGGCACCGCGCGTGGCGCTCGCCGCGGCCGCCGAACAGGCGGAGGACACCCAGCGCGCCGCGGAACTGTTCGACGTCGTCTCGAGTATCGACGCATCTGTCACGGATGCTGCGCTCGGCCTCGCGCGGTGCAGCCGGGGAACGGAACGCATCGACGCCTACAAGCGGGTGCCGCCTTTCTCCCGCGCCTACGTCAACGCACGCATGCGGGTCATCGGGCTGCTGGTCGAACCAGAGCCTGGCGCTGTGCCGACGGTGGAAACGCTCACGGAAGCCGATCTCCTCCTGAAAGAGCTCGATCGTGAGCTCGGGGACGAGCGGCGGCTAAGGCTGCGCTACGACGTGCTCAGCGCTGGCGCGCGCCTAGCGAGTTCCGGCACCATTCCAACCGGTCTCACAGTTCTGGATCTTCCTCTCGAGAAGAGGGCTCTCGACACCGCACGGTCAGCGACCCTGCGTGAGCTTGCCCGGTACGCGAAGACCCGAGCTGAACTTGTTCGGCTGGTCACCGACGCGAACCAGGTACGGCCGTGGACATGGTGGTGACGGTCAGGAAGGAATGTCTGCGGCTGCGGCCGAAAATTCGGATCAGGAGATCATTTTGATCAATTTCGCCATCGTCGTCCACCAGAACAGGTTCCTCGCGTCGGACGCCACCGAGATGGACGCCGTGCTGGAGGTACAGGCCACCACCGACTCGGATGTTACAGTTTCGCCGACGTCGACCCTCATCATTATCATCGACTGTTCGTCGTCGATGAGCGTGCCCCTGGCAAAAATCTTCGCAGCGAAGGAGGCGGCAAAAGCCGCGATCGAGAGCCTGCGCCCCGGTACCCGCTTCGCTGTGATCGCGGGCACGGAGACCGCGCGGTTGGTGTTCCCGCCCTCCGGTCTCGCTTCGGCATCCGACGAGTCGAAGGTTGCGGCGAAGGCCGCTGTCTCCCGGATGCGCGCGAACGGTGGTACGGCGATGAGTACCTGGCTGGCGCTCGCGGCCGAACTGGTGCGCGCGCATCCGGCCACGATTCCGCGCGCGATCCTGCTCACGGACGGCCAGAACGTCGGCGAGTCACGCGCGAGGCTCACCGCCGTGCTGGAGGAGTGCAAGGGCCACTTCAGGTGCGACTGCCGCGGCATCGGGGAGGACTGGGTCGCCGAGGATCTCATCATGATCACACGCGTTCTCCTGGGCGCCGCACGGCCGATCGAGAAGGCGTCGGATCTTGTCGAGGATTTCCGCGCGATAGCGCGGGAGGCCATGGGAAAGGTGGTGAGCGAGGCGTGGCTGCGGGTCTGGGTTCCCTTCAGAGGAAAGGTCGTCTTCCTCAAACAAGTATACCCGACGATCAATGATCTGACCGGTCGCGCGGTACGGGTGGACGACAACACATCCGGCTATCCAACCGGCGCATGGGGAACAGAGAAACGCCATTATCATCTACGCATCGGCGGCCTCAACGGCGTTGACGCCGAGAGCGCCAGCCGAGTCGGACGAGTCCGCTTCGTCATGCACGGCGAGGAGTCAGAAGCCGCCGTCGTCTTGGCACAATGGACG
This sequence comes from Protofrankia sp. CiP3, assembly GCF_917627345.1. NCBI lineage: Bacteria > Bacillati > Actinomycetota > Actinomycetes > Frankiales > Frankiaceae > Protofrankia > Protofrankia sp. CiP3. The sequence continues at coordinate 4,484 of NZ_CAKJTM010000083.1, forward strand.
GACGACCCGCTGCAACTTACGCAGATAAGCTCCGCTGTCGCCGAGGCCACCGGGCAAGTGGAAATCGCCCTGGAAATCCAGCTCGGCGCGCACGCCATACGAGCCGATGACGACGAGAAAGCCACAGCACATCTCGGCCGTGCCGTCCGACTTGCGCACGAAGCCGGAGACCAGAGCAAAATTGATCTACTCGCCCGGATGGTCGAGATCCTCGACCGGGCGACCGGAACGGTACGGCTGCGTCCCGACCTCGGTCACCGCATCGTGGAGCACTCCGAACTTCTGTCCACGTGGACCCGGGATGTCGGCGCGGACGCCGACGCCGACGCCGGTGGCGATGACGTACCGACGGCCACTGACGATCCGGGTACTGAACGGTGACGGCCTGGATGGCCCAGGCAACGGGTGTCCGGCCAGACGAACCGGCATCCGAGGGTGCGCGCGGGTCGAACTTCTGCCCGAACTGCAGGACGTGTGGCTGCCCAGGCGCGCGGTATTGTCTGCAATGCCGGTATGAGTTCGCGACGGGTCGGCTGCCGCGTCCGCCAGCCCTCGTTCCGTTACGCCGGCCCGCGACACAGTGGGAGGCCCACGTTGATGCCGACGACGACTATGCGCGGGCCTGCCACCCGGACGGCGTGCACCGCCAACCGGGTCTGCGCACGCAGATTGTGCTTCTCCACGCGAACACGATCGTCATTGGTCGTATGGCCGGGTCGGACGGGCCCGACCAGCGGATCAACCTGCTCACACTGACCGGAGACCCAGGCGTGTCAAAAGTGCACGCCATCCTGCGGAAGGGGTCGGACGGCGCCTACCGCCTGCTTGACCGAGGCTCCCTCAATGGTACACACCTGAACAGCCACACGGCACGGATCGCGCGGGAGCGGCCGATACCTCTGCGCGACGGCGACCGCATCTTCGTCGGCGCTTGGAGTCGGCTGACGATCCGGAGGATCGCGCACTGACCTGCGGTTCATAGTTTGCGGTTCGCGACCGCAGGTCCGAAGCCAAGATCTCAGGCCGGAGGTGTGGCGCCGCAGCCTCGCGACGACGGGACCGCCCCTACCAGGAGCGTCGACGGCAGCTGGGCGATGAGGGAACCCCAGCCATGCAGTCCGTGGCGACCCGCGATACTGGGCGGTCTCCAGCGGTCAGTGCACCGCCCGCCTTGCGTCGGGTGTCGCCTTGACCGCTTGATTCCGCCCTCGACGTCGGACAGGGCGTAGTCGCCGTCGTAGCCGCGTAGGTACGCCCTGCCGGTCGCGGTGACGCGGCAGGGCTTGGTCGACCGGTCGCACTCGTGGACCTGCGCAACCACGACCGCGGCCCCGTCAACCTCCCCGTCGTCGATCGTGAGACGGACCGGCGGTGTGAATGCCCGGGCCCTGGCAGCCAGGCCCTGCTTGAGTATCTGCGGGTCGCTGAGCTCGACGGGGCGGAACCCGGCCCGCTCGTCGAGCGTCCCGCCTCCGGGCTGATTCGCCAGCGCGCTCAGCGTAGAGGTCAACGAGGCGGGTAACCCGCCGGCGGCAGACTTGACCTCCACCTCGGTGGTGTCGCCTCCGGCGGCGCGCAGGAAGGCGATCATCTGGCTCACGTCACGCGGCGCAGCCAAATGTAACCACGACGGAGTTACATTTGGCTGCGCCGCAGTTACATTGCAGACCAGGGATGTGGCGGCTTTCAGCAGAGTCGGCAGACCGCGTCGAGGACGTCGGTGATGTTGGCGCGGGCAGGCAGGGGGAGGCCGAGGAACCGGGCGAACTCGACCGCGATCATCCGTGGGGTCGCGGCCGGGGGACGGTGATGTAGATGACCGGGATGTCGTGGTCGGCGTCCGGGTGCTGTCGGCGGTTGATCGTCTCAAGGGTCTTGCCGAGCTGGGTCAGGCAGGTCGTCTTCCCGGTCCGGGCCGCTCCTGAGAGGATCAGGCCGGTCCGGCCGGTGTCGGCGTTGCGGTTGACGTAGAGCGCCCGGCAATGGGGGTGTGGATCAAGGAGCGGGGCCGCGGCCCGCCGGTGGCGGCTGCCGGCTGGCTACGATGGTCCGGGATCGTCGCTCCACCGGTGAGGAAGGCTTGTGATGAGGTCCGCTGAGATCGCGAGCCGCTGGCTCCGCTACTTCGCCGAGCGCGGGCACACCGTCGTGCCGTCGGCATCCCTGATCGCGGACGACCCCACACTGCTGCTCGTGAACGCGGGCATGGTCCCGTTCAAGCCGTACTTCCTCGGCGAGGTCAGCCCGCCGTACCCCCGGGCGGCCAGCATCCAGAAATGCGTGCGCACCACCGACATCGAGGAGGTCGGCAGGACGACCCGGCACGGTTCCTTTTTCCAGATGTGCGGAAACTTCTCCTTCGGGGACTACTTCAAGGAGACCGTTATCCCGCTGGCCTGGGAACTGCTCACCACGCCGGTTCCGGCGGGCGGGTACGGCCTGGACGACAGCCGCCTGTGGGTCACCGTCTACCTCGACGACGACGAGACCGCTGACATCTGGCGGTCCACGGTCGGGGTGCCCGCCGAGCGCATCCAGCGTCTCGGCATGGAGGACAACTTCTGGTCGATGGGTGTGCCCGGCCCGTGCGGGCCCTGTTCGGAGATTAATTACGACCGTGGTCCGGAGTTCGGGATCGACGGGGGCCCCGCCGTGAACGGCGAGCGTTACCTGGAACTGTGGAACCTGGTCTTCATGCAGTACATCCGGGGTGAGGGGACCTCGAAGAAGGACTACCCGATCCTCGGTGACCTGCCGTCGAAGAACATCGACACCGGCCTCGGTCTGGAGCGCCTCGCCGCGGTTCTCCAGGGGGTCGACAACCTCTACGAGACGGACACGTCCCGGCTGATCCTCGACCGGGCGTCGGAACTCACCGGCGCCCGCTACGGCGCCGGGCAGCGCTCGGACGTGTCGTTGCGGGTGGTAGCTGATCATGTGCGCACCTCGGTGATGCTCATCGGTGACGGCGTGCTGCCGGGTAACGAGGGGCGTGGCTACGTGCTGCGCCGGATGATGCGCCGCGCGATCCGCAACATGCGCCTGCTCGGCGCCCATGACGCGACCATGCGGGAGATGGTCGCGGCCACGATCGAGGCGATGGGCCCCCAGTATCCCGAACTCGTCACCGACCGGCTGCGGATCGACTCGGTGGCTACCGCCGAGGAGGCGTCGTTCCTGCAGACGCTGCGCACCGGGACGTCCATCTTCGACCTGGCGGCGGCCGAGACGAGGAAGGCGGGCGGCGGGGTCCTCACGGGTGAGCGGGCGTTCCAGCTGCACGACACCTTCGGGTTCCCGATCGACCTCACCTTGGAGATGGCGGCTGAGCAGGGCCTGACCGTCGACGCGGAGGGCTTTCGCCGGCTCATGGGCGAGCAGCGCCAGCGCGCCAAGGCCGACGCCCGCGCGAAGAAGACCGGGCATGTGGGCACCTCGGCGTACCGGGACATGCTGGCCGCGGCCGGCCCATCGGAGTTCACCGGCTACGACATCACCGCCGGGACCACCGGCGGGACAGCCGCCAGGACCATCACCGGAACTGTCGCCGAGCCCGCCGTCGTCCGCGGGCTGCTGGTGGACGGGTCGCCCGCCCATGAGGCCGGCGAGGGGAGCGACGTCGAGGTCGTGCTCGACCGCACGCCGTTCTACGCCGAGGGTGGCGGCCAGCTCTCCGACACCGGCGTGGTCCGCCTCGACGACGGTACCGAGATAGAGATCTTCGATGTGCAGAAGCCCCTGCCGGGGCTGATCGTCCACCGTGGCCGGGTGCGCTCGGGCGGGGTCGTCATCGGGGCGAGCGCGCGAGCCGAGATCGATCTGGACCGCCGGGGAGCTATCTCGCGCTCGCACAGCGCCACGCACCTGACTCACCAGGCGCTGCGGGACGCGCTCGGCCCGACGGCGGCGCAGGCCGGTTCGGAGAACTCGCCTGGCCGGTTCCGTTTCGACTTCTCCTGCGCCGGTGCGGTGCCGGCGTCGGTGCTGGCCGACGTGGAAGAGACGATCAACCAGGTGCTGATCGAGGATCTCGACGTCCACGCCGAGGTGATGAACGCCGACGAGGCACGCCGGACCGGCGCCATCGCCATGTTCGGCGAGAAGTACGGCGACCGGGTGCGGGTCGTCTCCATCGGCGAGTACTCCCGTGAGCTCTGTGGTGGCACGCATGTCCACCGTTCCGGGCAGCTTGGCCTGGTCAAGCTGTTGGGCGAGTCGTCGGTCGGCGCGGGGGTCCGGCGGGTCGAGGCCCTCGTGGGCCTGGACGCCTACCGTTACCTGGCCCGCGAGGCCGTGCTCGTCGCGCAGGTCACCGATGTGCTCAAGGCACCACGGGCCGAAGTGCCCGAGCGCCTCGCCGGGGTGCTCGCACGGTTGCGCGAGGCCGAGAAGGAGCTGGAGAAGCTGCGGGCGGCCGCGGTGCTGGCCGCCGCGGGCGACCTCGCGAGCGGGGCCGAGGACGTCGGCGGGGTTGCGCTGGTTACCCACCAGGCGCCCGATGGCACCTCCGCGGATGATCTGCGCAGGCTCGTCCTTGACATCCGCGGCAGGGTCCCCGCCGAGCGTCCGGCGGTCGTCGCGGTGGCGGCCGCGGTCGACCGGCGCCCGGTCATCGTGGTGGGCACGAGCGGCGCCGCGCGTGGCCGCGGCGTCAAGGCCGGGGAACTCGTCCGCAGTGCCGCAAAGATCCTCGGTGGTGGTGGCGGCGGCAAAGACGATCTTGCTCAGGGTGGCGGCACCGACGCGGCCGCGATCACGGACGCGCTCGCGGCGGTCCGTCGGGCGGTCGCGCAGCGGGCGACCGCCTGACCCGCGGCGGAATCCCTCTTCTGGCGGAAGGATCACATCCGGCGACGCCGGCCGGGTCTCCTTCGTTGTCCCATGCGATCCACTTAGAGCGACCGGCAATAGGGGTGTGGGTCAAGGAGCGGGGCTGGGGTGCGTGTA
>NZ_CAKJTM010000083.1:9888-21674 GCF_917627345.1 Protofrankia sp. CiP3
TATTGCCGGTCGCTCTTACCGCCGCGGGCAGCCATGCCCGCGGGTAGCCGCAGGCAGAGGACTCGGAGTGGCGGTCGGACGCGGGCGGGGGGCGCCTCCTAGGGTGACTCTTGGTGCGGCCCTTGTGACAGGTACGGTCGTCGGCTTGCGCAACCCGTTCGGGGACGATTTCCGTCGCGATTTCCATCGCGACATTCCGTCCGGTGCCGATCCGATCCTGAGGAGCCCGATCCAGGAGGTTGACATGCCCGTCCCCACCCCGTCGCCATCGTCGCCAGGGACATCGTCGGCAGGGGCATCAGCACCAGCAGCGTCGTTGTCCACGCACAGCCATTCACCGCCGGTGCCGCCGGGCACTGTTGCCGGCCGTCCCGCGGATCGCGGGCCGCGGCTCGGCGCCCGGCGAGCAGACCTGCGGGCAGACCTGCAGGCGTCGCTGGTGGTGTTCCTGATCGCGATGCCGCTGTCGCTGGGTATCGCGGTCGCCACGGGCGCGCCGGTCGCCGCCGGCCTCATCGCCGCCGTGGTCGGCGGGATCGTCGCCGGTGCGCTCGGTGGTGTCTGTCTCCAGGTCAGCGGGCCCGCGGCCGGGCTCACCGTGGTCGTCGCCGGTCTCATCAGCACGTACGGGTGGCGGGTCACGTGCGCGGTGACCGCGGCTGCCGGTGTGGTCCAGATCCTCTTCGGCGTCAGCCGGGTCGCCCGCGCCGCTCTCGCCGTGTCACCCGCGATCGTGCACGGCATGCTCGGCGGGATCGGGTTCACCATCGCCGTCGGCCAGCTGCACGTCATCCTCGGCGGTGAGCCGGACTCCCATGCCATCCACAACATCATGGCTCTGCCCGGGCGGATCGTCGTCAGCCACAGCGCCGCGACCCTGATCGGAGCCATCACGATCGCGGTCCTCGTGCTGTGGCCCTGGCTGGTTCGCGGGCTGCCCGGTGGGTTGCGCGCGATCCCCGGACCGCTCGCCGCGGTTGTCGTCGGGACCGCCCTCGCCGCCGCGCTCCACCTGGACCTGCCCCGCGTTGACCTGCCTGGGTCGATCATCAGCTCGGTGTCGTTGCCGGTCTTCCCGGACCGGGACTGGCCCGGCGTCATCCTCGGTGTTCTCACCATCGCGATCGTGGCGAGTGTGGAGTCCCTGTTGTCCGCTGTGGCGGTGGAGAAGCTGGCCGCCGCCCGTGGCCGGGTGCCGGGCCGGATCAGCCTCGACCGTGAGCTCCTCGGGCAGGGGGCGGCCAACGTCCTGTCGGGCCTCGCTGGCGGTCTGCCGGTTACCGGTGTGATCGTGCGCGGTTCCGCCAACGTCGCGGCCGGGGCGAGGACGCGGGCATCGGCGGTCCTGCACGGCGTGTGGGTGGCGCTGTTCGCGGTGTTCCTCGGTGGAGTGGTGAGGTGGATTCCGCTGTCCGCGCTGGCCGGCCTGCTCGTCGTCGTCGGGGTCCGGCTGATGGATGTCTCCCATCTGCGCCACGTGCGGCGACACGGCGAACTGCCCGTGTACGTCGCCACACTCGTCGGTGTCGTCGCGCTCGACCTGCTCCAGGGTGTCGTGCTCGGGATGCTCACCGCGCTCGCCCTGGTTCTCCGCCGGGTGCTGTGGTCGAACATCCATCTCGTCCAGACGGGGGAGACGTGGCGGGTGGACGTGGAGGGCACCCTGAGCTTTCTCTCGCTGCCGCGCCTCGCCCGGGTTCTTGGCCGGGTTCCCAGCGGGGCCTGCGTGTCGATCGAGCTCGTGGTCGACTACCTCGACCACGCGGCCTTCGAGCACCTGCACACCTGGTGCGCCGAGTATGAGCGGACCGGCGGCCAGGTGAGCGTGGACGAGATCGGTCACGCGTGGTTCCGGCGGCCGCGTGCGGACCAGTCCCACCGGCGCCGGACCGTGGTTCCGCACCTGCCGCGCTGGTTCGCGCCCTGGTCGCAGTGGCAGGAGCTGGCAGCCTCCCACGGAGAGGCGCACCGTGCGGCCGCGCCGGTGACGGCCGACGGCAGTCCGGATACGACAGGTACGGTGGATGTTGCTGATGGTCATGTTCACCCGGTCGGCACGATGCTGGTGGGGGTCGCCGAGTTCCACCGCCGGGCCGCTCCGCTGCTGCGCGGCACCCTCGGGGATCTCGCGGATGGTCAGCGCCCCAGCGCGCTGTTCCTCACCTGCGTCGACTCCCGGGTTGTCCCGAACATCATCACCAGTAGCGGACCTGGCGATTTGTTCACTGTCCGTAACGTCGGCAACATCGTGCCGCTCGTCTCGTCGGACGGCACGCTCGCTGGCGGGCCTACGGGCGATCTGTCTGTGACCGCCGCGCTCGACTACGCCATCGACACCCTGCGGGTGCCCTCGATCGTGGTGTGCGGGCACTCGGGATGCGGCGCCATGACGGCGTTGCTGTCCGGCGGCATCGATCGGGACCCTGACTCCGCGCTGGCGGGCTGGCTGACCCACGCCCGGGGAGCGCTGGCCCGGACACCGCTGCCGGGTACCGAGACGCTGTCGCCCCTGGAACAGCTGGGCCGGGCGAACGTCGTGCTCCAGCTGGAGCACCTGCGCGGGCACCCAGCCGTGCGGCGTGCGCTGGCCCGTGGCCCGCTCGAGCTTGTGGGTCTCTACTTCGACATTCCCGCCGCGCACACCTGGGTCCTTGACGAGGCATCGGGCCGTTTTGTCGATCCTTCCGACGCGCTGGCCGCGGTGCTGCCGCAGCGTCGTCGTCCGCCCCGCCGCTGGGACACACCGGCGGCCGTCACGCCCACCGCCGAAACCGCGGTCTGAAAGGTCGACACCGGCCGGCTTTACCGTGGCATGCGCAGCGCGGCGAGGCGCTGCTTGTGGATCACTGTGTCGAAGGCCGGGGCGAATCCCCGCGCAACATCGGGAAACGTGTCCGGCAGGTTGATATGCCTGACGCTGGCCGGTAGCCCGCGGTATGGTTTTATTCACTACTTCAATGACTCGCTTCAACGACTCGATGATCATTGATATCCAGCTGTCTGGTGTTCCTGCTGCCTACGCCTTATGCATTCGGTCGCGTCAGGTTGGCAGCGGCTTTTTATGCTTATGCGGATTATCCTTGTCGTGTCAGCGACGGATCCGCAGCCAGGGAGAAGCGTGCTTTCCTGGCGCACGGTCGAGACGGGGTGGGACTGGTGACCACGGGAGCCACGATCGCGTTACCGGCGATACTGGCCGATCTGGCGGAACTCGTGCGCTGCGAGTCCTTCTCGGCCGACCATGCCGCGGTGGCGCGCAGCGCCGAGGTTGTCGGCGCGCTCGGGGCGAGGCTGTTGGGCGCGGCTCCGGAGACGATCGTGATCGATGGTGTGACCCACCTGCGGTGGACCTTCGGCACACCGCGGGTGCTGCTGGTAGGACACCACGACACGGTGTGGCCGCTGGGTTCCCTGGAGAGCCATCCCTGGTCGTTGCTCGACGGGATCGCCCGCGGCCCCGGGGTCCTGGACATGAAGGCGGGGCTGGCGCAGATGTTCCACGCGCTGGCCTCCCTGCCGTCCCCGGACGGTGTGTGCGTCCTGGTCAACGGGGATGAGGAAGTCGGTTCCCCGACCTCCCGGGAGCTGATCGAGGAATCCGCGCGCGGTTGCGCGGCCGCCTTCGTGCTGGAGGCGGCCGCGAACGAAGAGGGCGCCCTTAAGATCGCCCGTAAGGGCACCTCGCATTATGAGGTGGTGGTGCACGGCAAGGCCGCCCACGCGGGCCTGGAGCCGCAGCGGGGGGTCAACGCCGCGATCGAGGCCGCCCACCAGGTCCTGGCAATCGCCGGCCTCGCGGCCTCGATGGGCACCACCGGCACCACTGGCTCCATCCTGGGCGCCCCCACCATAACGCCCACCCTGCTGTCGGCCGGCAGCACGCGCAACACGGTGCCCGCGCTGGCGAAGGTGCTGGTGGACGTGCGCGTGCCGACTCTGGCGGCACAGGACCAGATAGACGATCTCATGCGGGGGCTCACCGCCCGGACACACGGAGCTCGGCTGGAGGTGCTGGGTGGCAGGCAACGGCCGCCGATGGAACCGGAGTCCTCCGCCGAACTGTTCGCCCTCGCCGCCAGCATTGCCGTGGAACTGGGCCAGGAGCCGCCGCGGGGGATGGCCGTCGGCGGTGCCTCGGACGGTAACTACACCGCGGCCGTGGGCTGCCCGACGCTGGATGGGCTCGGCGCCGTCGGCAGCGGCGCCCACACGGATGCCGAGTACGTCGAGGTCGCACGGATGCTCCCCCGCACCCACCTGCTGGCTCAACTGATCACGCGGACAAGGCAATGACAGGGAGCCGCGTCCAGGTGGCTGCTGGCAAGGCCGCGGGTCACACCGATACCGGCAGGCCTCGCCGAGCGAGCGCCCGCCTGCCCGCTCGTCCGTCGATCCGGAGGGGAGTGGCAGGGGAGCGGTGGGGGAGCGGAACTGCCAACAGCCGGGCTCGGTACCCTCGGTCGTGACGTGCGAACATGGCGCGTCCAGTTCCGCTCGGGATGGGCCGGGCAGATGGCGTTTTTCATGGGGGGGCCTTGAGCGAGCGGCTGACCGAGCTGGAGATCCGGGCGCTCGCGGGGGCGTTCGCCACTTCGCTGAGCGCCGTCCAGCTGCTTGAACGGGCCGGGCTGCAACGATTTGAACAGCCGAACTGGGTGGCGGCGCAGACTCCGCTGGCGTTCTGGGTGGAGGTGAACAGCTTTCTCGACAGCGGCGGGTTGCCGGATGGCCGGCGGCGGATTCTCGCCGCCGCTGCCGAGCGCTACCCGGCGAATCCGGTGTTCGCGCAGACGCGGGATTTCGCGGCCGGATTCTCCGCCGCTGGAACCACCGCAGCTGGAACCGCCGCCGGCCATGGGCCAGCCGCCGCCGCGGGCATACCGGGCGGGTTCAGCTCGCCCGACGGCCTTCCGCGGCCGTACACCGTGCTTGCTCTGGACGCGGTGCGGTTCAGCGCGCACGGCACTCTCGTCCAGCTTGCCTGGCGCCGGGGCCTGCGCGAGATCGTCGATGAGGCCTGCGGGCGGGCCGGTATAGCCGCCGACGCCGTCCAGCTACAGGACCGGGGCGACGGTTTTCTCGGTGTTGTCGCCGTCAGCGTCCCCAAGGCGACACTCGCCGCGGATTTCGTCCGCGAGCTGCGGATAGCGCTGCGGGCCTTCAACCGGACCCGTAACGACACCGGTCGGGTCCGGGTGCGACTGGCGTTGCACCACGGCGATGTGATCGTCGACGGTACCGGCTTCGCCGGCCAGCCGACCATCGTCGCGGCCCGGCTGGTGGACGCCCCGCAGGTGCGCCAGGTGCTCGCGGATGCGCCATCCGAAGATCTTGCGCTTATCGTCTCCGACGAGCTGTACGCCGCCACCGTTGCCGAGCAGCTCCGTGGTCTGGACCCAGGGGAGTTCCGCGAGGTCACAGTCGAGGTTCCGAAGTTCTCCGGTACGGCCTGGGTGCAGGTGCCGGCCGCCGGCCGCGGCGCCGAGACCGACCGCGCCGCCGCGGACCGCCCGGCCGCGGCGGTCACCGATGACAAGCCCGCCGACGCGGCCCGCTGGGACTTTCTCGTCTCCGTCGCCGAGGCGGACGAGAACTGGGGCACCTGGATCGCCTGGGAGCTTGAGCAGCGTGGCTACCGGGTGCATATCGAAACCTGGGACGCGCTGCCCGGAGAGCATGACGTGCGGCGGCTCGACGACGCGATCAGGCATTCCGAGCGCACACTGGTGGTGCTGTCGGACAACTACCTGCGGGCGGCGAAGGTGCAGGCCGAATGGCATGCCGCGTGGCAGCGCGACCCCAACGGGATGCGACGGAGGCTGATCCCGGTGCGGGTGGTGGAATGCAAGCCGGACGGATTGCTGCGGGGTATCGTTGCCATTGACCTCGTTGGCCTCCCGCGTGACGCCGCGGCAACTGAACTCGTCGAACAGGTGAAAAGATCGCTTGCCGGTCGTTATCGGCCGTCCGGCCCGCCGCCGTTTCCCGGCCCGAACGGGTGAGCGGGGAAAGGTAACGGGCCTTTCCGTCCATTGCGGGAAGGCCATCGCCAGATGGGTCTTTGTGCTGCCCGTGGACGGGCCATCGGCTCTGCCGAACGTCCCACCCGATTCGGATACTGGATGCCATGCGTGTTCTGGTGTTCGGTGGTGGAGTGATCGGTACGCTGCATGCCTGGGCGCTGTCACGGGCCGGGCACGAGGTCAGCCTGCTGGTCCGGCCGGAGCAGGTGGACCGATGGGCCGACGGGATCGACCTGAGTGTTCTCGACGTCCGGGGCAGACGCCGTCGGGAGGTCACCGAGCGTTTCCATCCCCGTGTTGTCACCGAGCTGCGTCCGGCGGATGGCGTCGAGCTGGTTGTGCTTGCCGTCCGGCATACCCAGACCCCGGACGTCCTGCCTGGGCTCGCGCGAAACCTTGGCGCGGCCACCGTGCTGTTCCTGAACCACAACTGGCGTGGGCTGGACTTCATCGATTCCTGCCTGGGCAAGGACCAGTACGTGCTGGGCGCTCCCCGGGCCGGTGGCGGCATCATCAACAACGTGTTGACCGGCGCCCTCGAGGGCGGGATCGTGCTCGGGCCGAGCATGTCCGGGCGGGCGGCACCCGGGGCGGCCACGGGTGACATCCCAACGGGTGACACGATGACGGACATCGCCGAGCAGAATCTGGGCCGCTTTGCCGCGTTCTTCGCGGAAGCCGGCTTCCGGCCAGAGATCCGTCCCAACATGGAGCACTGGCTGTGGGTGTATTTCGCCAGTATCACCGCATGGATATGCGGTGCTGCCCGTGCCCGTGGATTCGAGCGTTTCACGCGCAGCAACCGAGCCGTCTACGACGCGCTGCATGCGGGCCGGGAAGCCATGCAGGTATGCGTCGCACGCGGGGCGGAGGTGCGTTTTGCGCAGGACGCCCGGCCGTTCGTGCTTCCGCCGTCGACGGTGGCACCGGCGGTACGGCTCATGCTCCGCGGAGAGCTGCCCCAGCGAATCTCGGTCAACCGCAGCCGGTATGCGCCCGCGGAACTGTACGAGATCTACGATGACGTCATCCGGACGGGGGAACGGCTCGACGTTCCCATGCCCTGCCTTTTGTCCTACCGCAACGACGTGGAACGGATGGTGGAACTAGCCCCCAGCCTGTGATCTGGCCCTTGGGGCGTCGACCGACGAGCCGGGGTACCGCGCATCGCGCGGCGATGGACAGGGAGCGATGACGCGCGGCGCGTGCCCCAGCCCTGCTCCTTGATCCACGCCCCTGTTGTCGATCGATCTTAGCGGTCGCCGTCTCGGGAGCGGTTGGCGATGATGGCCGCGACCGGCGGGATGACAGCGGCGACGGACATCATGGCCAGCGCCGCCGGCACCGAGAAGAAACGGACCACGCCGCCGGCGAGTACGAACAGCCCCACGCAGCAGGTCATCATCGCCAGGTAACGGTGACGGATCCGCCGCTGCGTCTCGCCGGGCAGCGGTGCTGGTGCCGCTGCCGGTGAGGGAGCTGGTCCCGGTGGCCGGGACGGCGAAGGTGCCGCTGTGCCGGTGGCCTGGCGTGGGGGGCCGGGCTGGCGCGGCACGGTCGGCACGGGACACCCCTCGGCCGCTCGGGAGCGCAGCCGACGGTCGTAGGCACGGCGCCGCTCTGGATTACTCAGTACCTGGTAGGCGGTATTGACCAGACGGAACGCGCTCTCGGAACCACCCGCGTCCGGATGCGTGCGCAGCGCGGCCCGCCGGTAGGCGGTGACGATCTGGGCGGGCGAGGCCGTCGGTCGCACACCCAGCACGTCATAGAGCGATGGTCGGGCCACGACCTATCTCTTACCCGCCGGCTGGGCGTGTCATCTGGAGACGATGAGGACGACCGCGACGATCAGTCCGAGAATCACGACGGTGCCCCGTAGCGCGGCCGCGGGCAGCAGCCGGGCGAGACGTGCGCCAAGAAGACCGCCCACACAGGATGTGACCAGCAGGATCGCTGCAAAGGCCCAGGAGGCCTGGGCGCTTACCACGAACACAGTGACGCCGATTGTGTTGATCCCAAACGAGAGCAGCGTCTTCGCGGCATTGGTGCGCTGGATATTGTCGGGCAGCAGGATGCCCAGAATACCGAGCAGCAGTACTCCGAGGCCGGCACCGAAGTAGGAGCCGTACACCCCCGCCAGAAACACCCCGCCGCGGGTCGGCCAGGTGACACCGGCGGTGGCTACACCATTGTTGGTGAGCATGATCGGGGCAGCCCGACCCGCCACCAGCCGGGCACGCCGACCCGCCACCAGCCGGGCCAGCCACGGCTGGGTACCGAGCAGCCCGCAGGCCACCAGCACGAGGTACCCGACGACAGCCCGGAAGGCGCCCACGGGCGTGGCCAGCAGCAGCACCGCCCCGGTCAGCCCGCCAAGCAGGGCCGGGACACCGAGCGGACGCAGCCGGGCGGCCTGGCCCGCAAGCTCTCGTCGATAGCCGAGCGCACCGCCCGCATAGCCGGTCACCAGCCCGACCGAGGAAGTAATGTTCGCGGTGAGTGCTGGCATACCGGTGGCGAGCAGCGCGGGGAAGGCGATCAGGGTGCCGCCGCCGGCGGCCGCGTTCACCGCCCCAGCCAGCAGACCGGCGGCGGCCACGAGTCCGCCGTCGGCTGGTCTCACGGCACCCTCCGCGTCCGGGCAGGAAGTCCTGCGACCTTCTCAGTACACCCGCTCAGTACACCTGCTCAGATGAGGTTCGCACGGGTGGATGCGGCTGGTTGCCGGTGTTTCTCGCCACCTCGGGCGGGAGAGCGCCGAAACGCTGGCGCGGTGGATGCCATGTGGGTAGGCAACGTGAATGGGCGGTTTCGAGGTGTTGAGGATTACCGGCCGGGTACTGGTCGGGCCGGAGGATGTCCGCGACGAGCTGTGGGTGCTGGACGGGAGGATCACGTTCACCCCGCCGGTCGGCGCCGGTGCCCGCGACGTCCGGACCCTGTCAGGTTGGGTACTGCCCGGTCTGGTCGACGCGCACTGTCATGTCGGCCTGGCCTCCCATGGCGCGGTTGATCGTGACACCGCCGAGCGGCAGATCCGGGCGGACCGGGACGCGGGCGCGTTGCTGCTGCGCGACGCGGGCTCACCCGCCGACACCCGCTGGGTGGACGACCGCGTCGACCTGCCCCGCCTGGTCCGAGCCGGCCGGCACATCGCCCGGACGAGGCGTTATATCCGCAACTACGGTATCGAGATCGAACCCGACCAGTTACTCGCGAACGTCGTCGAGCAGGCCGGGCGTGGTGACGGCTGGGTCAAGATTGTCGGCGACTGGATCGACCGCGACGCCGGGGACCTCGCCCCATGCTGGCCGCGGGACGTGGCCCGCGCCGCGATCGAGGCCGCGCACGCGGTCGGTGCCCGGGTCACCGCGCACTGCTTCGCCGAGAGCTCCCTGGCCGACCTCGTCGAGGCCGGTATCGACTGCGTCGAGCACGCCACCGGGCTCACTGACGAGACGATCCCGTTGTTCGCGGCGCATGGCGTCGCCATCGTGCCGACTTTGATCAATATTGCCACCTTCGGTGACATCGCGGCGGCGGCGGAAGAAAAGTTCCCCGGCTACGGAAAGCACATGCGGGCGTTGCACGCGCGCCGCTACGATACAGTGCGGTCCGCCTACGACGCGGGGATCGCGATCTACGTGGGCACGGATGCCGGCGGATCGCTGGCCCATGGCCTGGTTGCCGACGAGGTTGCCGAACTGGTGCGGGCCGGGCTGCCCCCGCTGGCCGCGCTGTCGGCGGCAAGCTGGGCCGCGCGTGCCTGGCTGGGATTCCCGGGTTGTGACGAGGGTGCCGCGGCCGATCTCGTCGTCTATCCGCAGGATCCGCGGGTGGACGTACGGGTGCTCGCCGCGCCATCGTTCATCGTGCTGCGTGGGCAGGTCCTCGACATCCCAGCGAAGGAATCTCGCCCGGCCCAGTGAAGATTCTCACTCACCGACCGCGAGGTGTGGCTGGCGCCTGAGTGGCCCTGAGGCGTTCGATCGCATCATGATGAGACCGGGGCATCGGGAGAGACATCGCGGTGAGCGTTCGGGTTGGCTGCGAGCCGCGGTGCTGGGCGCGGACGACGGCCTGGTGTCGACCTCCAGCCTGATGCTCGGGGTGGCCGCGTCGTCGGCGTCGCGCGCTGCTGTGCTGACCGCGGGGCTCGCCGGGCTCGTCGCGGGGGCGGCGTCGATGGCCGCTGGCGAGTTCGTCTCGGTCAGTTCGCAGCGGGACGTCGAGCTGCGGGATCTTTCCGTGGAGGCGGCGGAGCTCGCGGCTGATCCAGCCGCCGAGCTGGAGGAGCTGACCGGCATCTACGTGCGGCGTGGGCTGAGCCCGCAGCTCGCCCGGGAGGTCGCGGTGGAGTTCAGCCGGGCCGACCCGCTGGCCGCGCACGCGCGCGACGAGCTCGGCCAGTCGCCCGCGACCGCGGCCCGTCCGGTGCAGGCCGCCGGGGCCTCGGCGTTGAGTTTCGCCGTTGGCGCTCTGCTTCCGCTCCTGGTCACGCTCGCCGCTGGCGGCAGCAGCAGGATCGTGCTGCTTGTCGCTGTGACGTTGGTGGGATTGGCGCTGCTTGGCGCGGTGGGCGCCACGCTCGGCGGCGCGAACCGGATGCGGGCGGCTGGCCGTGTCCTGCTCGGCGGCTGCGTCGCCAT
Source organism: Protofrankia sp. CiP3 (assembly GCF_917627345.1). Classification (NCBI taxonomy): domain Bacteria; kingdom Bacillati; phylum Actinomycetota; class Actinomycetes; order Frankiales; family Frankiaceae; genus Protofrankia; species Protofrankia sp. CiP3. The sequence continues at coordinate 20,564 of NZ_CAKJTM010000083.1, forward strand.
GGCCGTGACAGCCACGGTCGGCGCTCTGGCCGGAACCGCCATCCACTGACCGCGCCGGCTGGCCGGATCGCCCAGATATATGTGTCCGCACGGCTACTTGTCAGCGACGAGGAAGGGCTGTCAACTGCCGCAGCTTGAGTATGCGGTATGATGCATGAGTGAACTTGAAGCAGTGGGCTGAGCGTGAGGGCGTGCATCACGTCACCGCGTACCGCTGGTTTCGAGAAGGCACGTTGCCGGTACCTGCCCGGCGGGTAGGTCGGTTGATCCTGGTGGAGCCGGAAGCCGTCGAACGGCCGACCGGGCTGACCGCGGTGTACGCCCGGGTGTCGTCGGCGGACCAGAAGGCCGACCTAGACCGGCAGGTCGCCCGGGTGACCGCCTGGGCGGCCGGGCAGAACCTGCCCGTCGGCACGGTCGTGACCGAGGTCGGCTCCGCACTCAACGGCCACCGCCGCAGGTTCCTCGCGCTGCTGCGAGACCCGGATGTGGCCACGATCGTCGTCGAGCACCGCGACAGGTTCGCCCGGTTCGGCGCCGAATATGTGGAGGCCGCGCTCGCCGCACAGGGCCGCCGGCTGCTCGTCGTCGACCCGGCAGAGGTTGACGACGACCTGGTCCGCGACATCACCGAGATCCTCACGTCGATGTGCGCCCGGCTGTATGGCCGCCGGGCTGGGGCGGACCGCGCCCGGCGCGCGATCGCCGAGGCGACGAAGGATGGCCCGGCGTGAAGACGTTGCAGGCGTACCGGTTCGCGCTCGATCCGAACAGCGCCCAGCTCGCGGGTCTGCGTCGGCATGCCGGCGCAGGCCGGTTCGCCTACAACTGGGGGCTGGCCCGGGTGAAGGCCGCGCTCGCTCAGCGCGATGCGGAGCAGTCCTACGGGCTGGACGGTGATGCGCTGACCCCGGTGCCGTGGACGCTGCCCGCGTTGCGGCTCGCCTGGAACGCCGCGAAACATCAGGTTGCCCCGTGGTGGGCGGAGTGCTCGAAGGAAGCGTTCTCCGCTGGGCTGGACCAGCTTGCCCGCGGGTTGAAGAACGTCACCGACTCCCGGAAAGGGAAACGGAAGGGCCGACGGGTCGGGTTCCCCCGGTTCAAGAAGCGC
>NZ_CAKJTM010000084.1:0-19121 GCF_917627345.1 Protofrankia sp. CiP3
TAGTTCTAAGGCGGCATAGCGGCTACAGCCAAGCCTGCATACGGCTCGCCAACCGGAGTGGACAGCGGCAGACCGGATGTATGGGTGGCGGTGGAGGTCCGCGGACTGCGCGGGTCGATCTTGTCATCGGCGGTCGTGTCAATGCCCGACGAACACAGCCGGTGGTCCGCGAAACGTGGTTAGCCGCGATGCGTGGCCGGCCCTACAATCGGCGACACGGCGTGCGCCGGCCGGCGGGGAGACCCCAAACCGCCGGCCCATTGTGGAGGGGGCCAGCCCGTTCGAGCCGGGCCACGCAGGGTTCAAGTTCGGCAGCCAGGTTGGCAGCCAAGCCGGCGGACGAGTGTGGACGAGCGCGGACACTGATGGAATCCGAACCGCCCCTGACCTGCACCAATGGACGTCGGTGGACGTCCAGGGACGATCAGCCGATGATCTCATAATCCGTCGGTCGTGGGTTCGAGTCCCACCCGCCCCACCACGTAGAGCAACAAGCATCTGACCTGCATAAATAGGTTCGATCTATCGGCCTAGCGGCTGGTGGGTCAGTGAAAGGGCAGGTCGGCAGCATGATCGTTTGGTTCGCGCGGAACATTGGTTCCACCGAGGATAGTTACCGTGTGTGACCATCCAGGATATTTTGTATGTGTCTGTGCTTGTGCCGCCTTCACGTCTGTGCGGCTTTGGTGGTAGCTCTGGGTGGGTTGGTGCGAGGACTGTGGGATGCTGGGTGCCTCTGCTCGGGTGCGGCGGGTGATGCCGTTGGTGTGGTCGGGGGACCGTGATGGACGAGGACAGCGCGTTCGAGGGCTGGTCGTCTGAGGTGGGTGTGGCGCTGGCGCCTGCGGCGTCGGTGAAGGTCCGGCCGGGTGGGCCGGGGTTGGAGGATGCGTCGGGGGCGCATCGCCGGCGGGGTCCGGTGGTGCGACGCGGTGAGGAGGCGGTGCGGGCCGCGGTGGCCGCGGTAACCGGGCAGATCAGCCTGGTCGCCGCAGAAGTGTCCCGGCAGTTGGACGGTGCGGGGCTTGTCGAACCTGCCCCGGGCCAGTTGAGCGTGGACTCGGTCGAAGTGAAGTTCGGGGTGACTTTGACCGCGGGGTCGGGGAAGGCCATCGAGGCGGTGCTGTCGGTGGAGGGTGAGGCTGCGGTGGAGGTCACCGTGGCTTTGGCCCGCCGTCCATCCTGTCCGCCGCCGGTTGCCTGATCGGCGGCTACAGGGATGCTTGCGGGGGTGGGCCGGCTCCTGGCCGGCGGCACACCAGATCAGTCCATGGGCGATGAGGATTTCCGGACCGGTTTTGTCATCGCGGGCGGATTTGTGCTGACTGCCGCGCACTGCGTCCAGGACCTGGACGACGAGCCATTGTGGCTTCGCCTGCTCTATGGGGCCGGTGGGCAAGGTCGGCGGTATGCGTTCGTTCCGGTGCGGGTCGTTGACGTGGACGAGGCGTTGGACGGGGCTGTGCTTGCCCTGGACACGGGCAGGGTGGCGGCCAGGGGTCAGGATGTGCAGGGTCTGACCGGGTTGTTGGCTCGGGTCGCGGTGCCCCTTGGCGTGACGGTCGGGCATGGCTGGAAGATTCGTACTGAGGGTTTCCCGGCCAGCGCCGCGAACGTTGACGGGACGGTGTTCAGCGGGACCGTTGATGATCCGGATGGGCGGGTCCACCGGGCGGGGGTGGCCGCGCCGGCGTTGCAGCTGGGGCTGAAGCCGTTGGCTGCGGCTGCTCCGGAAAGTCCGAAAGGCCACAGCGGCGGACCGGTACTCCACGAGCCGTCTTCGGTCACCGGCCGGGTCGGTGCGGTGGCAGTGGGAATGGTGCGTTCCTATCCGCCTGGGGACGAGGGCAAGGGGACGGCGCTGGGCGGCATCGTCTACGCGACCCGCGTCAGGGATCTTGCTCGTCGTTTTTCGCCCGTCGCGGACGCGGTAGGGAGTTCGGCGGATGTCGTATCGCCGTCTGAGTGGAGATCGCACTGGGAACCGCGAGCGCGCGGTGTGGAACGGGCGATCCGACCAGGTTATTTTTTCACTGGACGTCGAGAGGCGCTCACAAAGATTGTTGAGTGGTTTGGTTCTGCGTATGACACTATTGACCCTTTGCGGGTAGTGACAGGCGGCCCAGGGTCCGGGAAATCTGCTGTACTCGCGCGCCTTGTTACCATGTCGAATGCTGCATATCGCGAGCGCAGCCCTGCCTTGCTGGAATCCGATCCGCTGCGGCTCTTTCGGCCCGGCTCGATCGACATCGCTGTGCATGCGCGCGGGCTCGCCCCGCGCACAGTCGTCGAACGCATCATCGCGATTGTGAACACAAGCGAGGATGCTCCAGAAAGTTCTTCTGCCGACGATCAGATCCTGACGGATAGGCTTGTAGACCTCCTACTTGGCCGACAGCACCCCCTCCGAATCGTGGTTGACGCAGTGGACGAGTCGAAGGAACCCGAACGGCTGGCAGCGGCCTTGGGCCTTCTCGCGCTTGAGGCAGCCGACACTGGCCTGCGTCTTCTGATAGGCACCCGGAAGGGCGGTCCAACCCAACGACTGCTTGTCGTTCTCGGGGTTGCAGGGAGCAAAAGCTCATCCAGTAAGATGAATCTGATCGATCTCGACCGGCAGCCTTACCTCGAACGTTCAGATCTCACAGAATACATTTGGCAGCGACTTCTCCAGGCGGGTGTATCTCCAGTAGACAGTCTCGGTCACACGCCATACCGAGGTCAAAGTGAGCTGGCACTCGACGTTGCGAAGGCCGTGTGCGATGCAGCATATCCCTCATTCTTGATCGCCCAGCTTGTCACGCGTGAACTACTTAATCGACCAGAGCCCATTTACCCAGGCGACCCCACATTGCAGCAGTTCCCGAAAAACGTGGAAAACGCGCTCGATCGATATCTTGCTAGTCTGGGAAGCCCGAAAGAGCAAGCCTGGGTTGAACGTATGCTTACACCGCTGGCTTATGCTCAGGTCGACGGCCTGCCGCACGACTCCATCGGAATCTGGCCAGAACTCGCTACGGCTCTAGCGCCGCCAGGCGAGAAATACGACGTCGCTGATGTAAATCGCCTGCTTGATACTGCTGCGGACTACCTCGTCGAGACAACCGTAGTGGATGAAGGGGTCTACTACAGGTTGTATCATCAGGCGCTCGCTGATCATCTTTTGAAACGTGACCATCTGACGGCGCGAACGCGCTCGCCCGATACCTTGATATTCGAAGCGCTTGTTGGCACGGTCTCGGTGGATGGTCGCGGAAGAGTTCGTTGGGATCAAGCTCATCCGTATCTTCAGCAGTATCTCGCTGTGCATGCCGTTGCTGCGGGTGAACTGGCGTGCCTCGTGGAGGATGCTGACTTCCTCGCTGCTGCGGAACCCGCTGGACTATTTCTTGCGTTGCGGAGTCGCGGCGATTCCTACAATGGCTTGAATGCGCAGATATATCTTGCAGCATTCCACGATCTTCCGATTGGAAGGAAGCGGGCTGTCGAACGCGCGGCACAGCTACAAATAGCTGCCCGCCGATATCGCTCGGCACTTGCCGGCAGGATGGAAGCGGGCATCTTCGAGCTCCCATTGTCAACCCGATGGCTTGTGGGGTCGCCCCCAGTGCCGCACTTCGTGACTGGCCGCCATTCAAACTGGGTGGACGCCGTTGCTATTGCGACTATCGACGATCGTACTGTGGCGGTCACCGGCAGCTGGGATGGAACGGTCCGCACCTGGGATCTTGCTACTGGACGGCCTTTCGGTGCCCCGCTTTACGGAGAAATCATGAACGGGCCTTCCTCGAGATCGATGGATGACCGCAGGCTGGATTTGAAAACCGAGTCCACAGTAAGTCGCATGACCACAATTGCTGTGACCCAGCTAGGTGGACATACCCTTGCAATAACTGGGAGCCACGACCACTCTGTGCGGCTATGGGACCTGACGGCTGGCAAGCAGCTCGGGCCTCCGCTGTATGGCCACGCCGCCCGCGTGTCCGCGATCACAGTATCTGTCCTCGACGATCGCCCGGTCGCCATGACGGCGAGCTGGGACGGATCTGTAAGGATGTGGGATCTCGTCAGGCGAACTGCCCTTGGGGAGGCCATCGACGGCCATGCTGGCCCACTGAACGCAATCGCCGTGACGGCAGTTAACTCGCGGCAAGTCGCGGTTACTGGGGGTGACGACGGCGTAATACGACTCTGGGACCTAGCCGATGGTTCAGCAGGCGATGAGGCGACGATGGGCCAGAACTGCCCTATCCGCGCGATTGCGACGGCCACGCTCGATGGCCGTCCGGTCGCGCTGACCGGCGGAGACGACGGAGCTGTCCGAATCTGGGACTTGAATACCCGCTCACCGCTGGGCGCGCCGATGCACGGCCATGATCTCCGGGTACGCTCCATCGCGACTGGGCGACTGGGCGACCGTCCTATCGCCGTGAGCAGCAGCGACGATGAAACTGCTCGGATCTGGGATCTCACCAACCGTCAACCTATGGGCGAGACGCTGCGGGGGCATACCGCACCTGTTACAGGGATAGCAATAACCTCGTTCGATGAACGTTCGATCGCCGTAACAGGAAGCCGTGACCGCACAGTACGGGTGTGGAACCTCACCGAGCTCGCCCGACGGAAGGACTCGACAGAGCAGCGAGTGAGTCCCGCCAGTGCTACCACGACCATGAAAATCGGAGGACAGGCTGTCGTGGTCACAGGCCACGAGGATCGCAGCATCCGCGTATGGGACCTTGAGAATGGAGAGCTGTTACGAGCTGCCGCTCAGGATCACGAGGGCGTGGTAGTTGCCGTCGCGGCTAGCGGAGACGGTGCCGTCCTCGTCAGTGGTGGTGACGACCAAACCATTCGGAGCTGGACCGTCACGGGTACCACCACGACCTCCGAACTACTTCAGCGTTTCGACGCCAGGGTGAGCACCCTAGCAATCTCGCACCTCCACGGTCAGCAAGTCGTCCTAGCTGGCGCCGGAGACGGAAGTGTGTACCTGCTTGATGCCAGCGGACGTCACCTCGGCCAGCCCCTGACGGGCCATGTCGGTCGTGTCTCTGCCGTCACGACCTTTCCTATGGACGATCGCATAGTCGCAGCCACAGGCGGTGACGACGGTACTGTGCGTCTATGGGACGTGGCGACTCGTTCGGCACTCGGCGCTCCGCTCACGGGCCACACGGATTGGGTATCCGCTATCGGCAGCGGTGTACTGGCTAACCAGCCAATCGTAGCTACCGGAAGCTGGGATCACACAATAAGGCTTTGGAACCCCGCTACACAAACGTCTATAGGGCCGCCACTCGAAGGACACAGCAGCCGTGTGTCGACGGTCGAGTGCGGGACTTTGGGAGGACAGCCCATAATCATCACCGGTGGGTGGGACCGTACAATCCGTATATGGGACGCGCACACCGGGGCTGAGATTCACCGAATACGGTTGGCCGCACCCGTCCGCGCGACGACGCTCTTCGCGGATGCACTGATAGTTGCTACCGAGCGTGAAATCCTCCGTCTCGACCTTACCTGAGACTCCTATGGAATGTTTTCAGGAGCCGTCGCACTATTTCCGAGCCAGCCGATGAATCGTTTCATCAATCATTTCTCGAATCGGCGGCGGCACCTGAGTGTGGTTATTCCGAACCCGGCTTGCCCTGGTCGGACCAAGGACTTCCAGGTCGCCGATGGCGTTGTGCAACTCAGCGCGGTTCTCGTGATCTAACGCCGCAGCCAGCGCGCTTACTGCGGACTCTACGTACACCCAATCGGCAGGTGTCAAATCCCAATGCATTACGTCGGAGAGCAGCCAGCGGGCTTGGTTTGACAAGTCGTCGATAGTCACGTCGGGACCTCCACACCTCGGGCCGGGCGTCTACACTGCCCGTAATCCACACTCTATCGGCTACTGCCGACAGCGTTGGCGGGCGGAAATAGCTTCTCGGTTGGCCCGGGCGGTGGTGGGCCAGGTGAGCTGGTGTGCAGCCAGGGTCCTACGCACTCGCCTGCTGCTACGGCGCGGCAAGCGGTGAAGGCGGGTGGCTGAGTGCGCCGCTTGTGTCGGCGCGCAGCTGTGCGACCAGGGACCGCGTCGACCCGGTGCCGATGTGAAGTCGTTTGCGGAGGGTGTCGGCAGGGATTGGGCGGCGGTGTTTGCTGCCAGTGCAGGACGTGTTCGGCGCGTGCTCGGTGCAGCAGATCCTGCATGCATGCGTCGGAACCGTCGTGGTGGCGTGCTGTCTCAGCGGGTGCGACAGCCCGGTCCACCGCTCCGAGTGCGGGCGACGCGTCCGGCCTGCCCAGCGCGTCGCGGGACAACAGGCCGACCGCCGGTGCGACGAGAACCGCGGCAGAGGTGGGGACGCCGAGGGTGGCGACGTAGCCCAGACCGAACAGGAACGTCAGTCCGACCACCACCCCCACGATCACGGTGACCAGACGGACCGGCGTGTCGGGAACCGCCAGGTATGCGGAACGCTCGTTCGATTCGTAAGATGATATTATCGGTTGGATGCTCACCGGGCATCATCCCTGGCCAGCGACCGCGTGGAGACCGGCCGGATCCTGATCTCAGGACTCTGGACAAAGATCAAACGGTTCTTATTGTGGTGCGTTAGGTTCCCGACTGTCGGCGGGGAATGGTGACTTGGTGTCATCTTCGTCCTGCTCGGGTCGTCGCACCACGCGCGGAGTTCATGGTCGGATGATCCGGGTCGCGGGAAGTGACGGTGTAAGTCGGGACAGTTTCCGATCGTCACGGAACGTACAGGCCATGCAGGTCGGGCCTTGGCCTGGGTCCCACCAGATGACGGTGGTCCCGCGCGACAAGGCTGCCGAGTCCGGAAGGCACGTCGAGGCGGTGTAGCGCATCGTCGAGCCAGGTTGGCTCGCTGGCACAAAGGTCGACGAGGAGCCGGAACTGGGCCGGGACCAGAAGGTTGCGGTGCAGCACGATTGAGTCGCGGACCAGCCCGTTGAACAACGTTCGCCGGATGCCAGCGCCTTTGGGTCGGGCCGCGGTCTCGTTGTCGACCGGCTGGGCGAACCGCAGCTCAGACGAGGTGACGACAACACCGAGAAGATGAGGATGGTCCTCGAAGAGGCCTACGAGGAACCGCGCCAGCGTGTCGACCTTCTGGGCTAAGGGGTACCAGGCGAACTCGGTCAGCGGCCAGAGCGAGCCGTTGTCCGCTAGCCAAACCCAGGCAGCGCCGGCTGACGCGGTCTGTCGCGCCTTGACCGCGATCGCGTTCAAGACGCGGTGGCCCTGGTTGAGAGCCAGGTCGGGGCTGGCCAGGGACGGCTTCGCGGCATTCGCCTCTGGGAGCGCGGTGAGTGCGTAGTCGTTGGCGAGCACGTCTCGGGGCAGGCCGGACTCGGCGGCCTCGCGTGCGGTGTGCTCGGTGTCGATCTGCCACTGCGGTGTGACCTGCGCGGGCAGGTCACCAGCCCAGCGAATCTTGTATCGGGACTCCAACGCCCACAGGTGGTGTCGAGCCCTGTCGGCATTGGCCTCGTGGTCCATGAGCGCAGTTCCCGGGCCGAGTCCGCGGATCTCGATGAACACGTCGGCGTCGCCCCGACCGATCCGAAGATCGCCCGGCCCACCCGTGGGCTTCTCCGGTTCGACCTCAACCCGGGCGCCGGCGAGTCTGGCCTGGACCGCCAAGCGAGCCAACGTCACATGGTGGTGGAACTCGTCGCCCACGGGATTGGATTGCAGGTTCTTGCGAAGTACCTCGACGCCTGGCGGTTGGTCGAGGGTAAGGAGCTGGAGGCGCGCCCACAGCCCGACGGCATTGACGAATCCGGGCAGCTTCGTCAACGAAGGCCAATAGGGGGCCAGCGTCGGCCTGGGAGCCGAGCCATGCTGCTGAACGGCCCGGTGCAGCCAGCCCGGCCCGAAGAACGCTTCCAGGTCGGAAGCCATGCGGCGCAAGAGGACCCGGCCCGCGTCGCTGACGAAGGCGGCATCATCGGGCTCGCCGAGCGCGATCGACCAGTCCAGGTCACGACGGCCTCGGTCCACGTCCGCCCATGCCCTGTCCACGTGCGCATTGTCCTCGCCCACACCTGAGATCTTCGATGGGACGCGAAGCCGACGACCAACGGCCGGCGATCTAGGCGAAATCACAGGGGCCAGACCTGTCGCGAACCAGGGACCCTGCCCGCGCGACGCCGTCCGCACCGCCGCCCCGAACCCGTCGACCGTCCCGTCCGGCCGAGATTTTCAGAGGCTGCGGATCTGTTTTCCGCCAGCGAACGCGCGCCTGACGGCCATCGACCGTGCTGGCGCCTGGGCGACTGGTGGCGGTCGGCTGTCTGATGGCTGACTCGCCCCTGCGGGCACGGCATCCGCTTTGACCTGCGCGGCGTGGTATTCACAGGTTTGACGCGGATTCTTTGGGGCGTGCGTCAACGAAGCGCGGTGTCACGGTGCGTCCGGATTTTGCTTCGTAGGCTTCGCAGGTTTGCCGGACCAGCGTCTTTCGGTCGTCTGAGAGTTCGTTGTCGGTGAAGCCGACGCAGACGTAGTAGGCGCAGGAGATGCGTTCGCTGGTCAAGTATTCGGGAAGCTGCGCCTCTGCGCCCTGGCGGAGTTTTCGGTTCGACATGAGTTTGACTTCGATCAACGCGCGGCGTCGCCAGCCGGCGGAGAATTTGAAGTCGACGGGTCCGCGGCCCATGTTCGCTTCGCGGCTGATGTCGATGTCGGCGCGCTCGCAGAGCAAGGCCCACATCTGTCCGGCGACAGCTTGGACGATCTTCTCTTTGCGTGGCTTCGTGAGGTCGTCGTTCCACAGGACGCGCCACAGGTCACTGTGCTCCACAGCATGGGTGAAGCGGTCTATCAGCGTTCCGAGCCAGCTGTGGAACTCCGTTTGATCGGGCTGGTCGAGGGAGGTGACGGTTTCGATGTGCCTGCCCTGACGAGCAGCCTCGTACCAGCGCACCAAGAGTTCGGGGTCCTTGCTCACGTCGTACGGCGTCAGGTCTGCCTGCGCGGCGACGTCGTCTACGTAGTCGAAGGCGATGTCCGGCCGCCGGTTCGCGATGTCTCGGCCTCGTTCCGCGCGTTCGGTCTCCTTGAGCGCGGCTGCGAGACTGTAGTTGAGGTCGTCGCGTAGTTCCGCATTGCGGTTGGTCTCGGCCCATCGGTAGAGGCCGCTGGCGGTGATCCGCAGCGGGATGTCTTGCAGGAAACGGTCGGGGGTGAGTAGGACGGCTCCACCGGTGACGGGGCTGCGTGGCAGTCGGAGCCGCGTGTCGGACCATCGGGCTGTCTCGGAGTTCCACGACGCGTGCCGCACACTGATCGTTTCGGTGGGTATCCCGTGGCGTTTGCACACGTCTTGCGTGTATGCGACAAAACAGGATTTGAGGATGTTGCAGAAGATGTCGCTGATGCGGTCAACGCCCAGGCCGGGTGCGAACAGGGCGAACATTTCGACGTACGCGACGCGTCGTTCGACGGCACGGCTGATGGTTTCCAGTGCGTCGGCCAGCTGCTCGGCGAAGTGCTCGTCGGTGCCGGAGCCGTTCGGTGACCCCATGGACAAACCGAGCGCGAACTCCTTCGGCTCCGGGAAGGTCAGCAGGCGCAGCGCCTTGTCCCAGTGCCGGCTGCGGTGGCCGTCGTCGAGCTGGACTAGGTCGCGGCAGGTGGCGAAGAACCGGACCACGGCTTCGTGGGCGTCGACGAACAGCGGCGAGGTGTCCTCGAAGACAAGGAAGGGGTCGACGTAGAGGGGCGTGTCTTCGGTGAGGACCGGGTCGAACCAGTCGTCGTCGTCGCTGACGCTGATGCCGGTGAGTTCGGTGAACCGCACGTTCTCCTACAGACTGTCGGTCAGACGAGGCGGAGGCGCGGTCGGGTGTCCGCGTCGGGTTGGCCTAGCAGCAGGCGTAGTCGCGGCAGAGGCCAGGCGAGTTCCTTGGCGAGGGCGGCGAGAGCGAGTCCGTGCTGTTCTGCCAGGGCGTAGGCCCGGCTGAGGAGGACGGGGATCTCTCCCGGGTAGCCGTCGACGGTCTCGTGCTGGAAGAGTCCGAGGTTCCGGAGCTGGTTGAGCCGCTGGTAGGCGCGGCGGTACGCCGCGTCCGAGACTGCGCCGACCTCGCGGCAGCGGTAGATGAGCGAGTCGACGGACACGCCCCACTGCTTGCTGAGCCGGTCGAGGGCATGCAGGTCCACCCGGGCCGGCAGAAGCGGTGAAATCTCGCTGCTCGGGGTGAGGAACTCGGCGGCGAACACGTCCGCTTCCTTCTCTTGCATCGCGTCGCCCGGGGCGGTGTCGGGATGGAGGAGGAGGTGGCCGAGTTCGTGGGCCGCGGTGAACCGGTGTCGGTAGACGTCGTCGGCCCGGTCGGGGGTGAGGACGACGACGGGTCGGGGCAGGTGCGAGGTGGAGAAGGCGTCGACTGTCGCGGTGGCCTTGCCGGCGAACGGGACGAGGGTGACGATCAGGCCGTGGTGTTCCAGCGCCCTCACGAGGTGAGGGATCGGGCCGGTGCCCAGGGTCCACGCCCGCCGAAGCGTCCGCGCGGCCGTGACCGGGTCGGCGCCGGTCGCGTCGGTGACGACTTCCCCGGCGGAGAAGCCCGGAAGGTCGACAGGAGGAAGCTGCACCCGCTTCTCCAGCGCGTGAGTGAGCTCCCACACCTGTTCGGTGAACGCGATCGCCTTGTTGCGATCACCGACCGGGGTTCGCCGCAAGCTCCTGAAGTGCGCTGCCGAGCTCTCCAGCCGGGCGTACGGCCGGCCGGCAGCCAGGAACGCGGGCGGCACACCGAGAAGGTCCGCGAGCCTGGCGACATGGTCCGGGCGGGGCGTGTGCGTGCCGGCCTCCCACTGCCCGACGGCGACCGGAGAGACCAGAAGGTGGTCGGCGACCGCCCGTTTGGTCAGCCCGGCCAGGCGACGGGCCTGGGTGAGCCGGGCAGGATCGAATCCCGCCGCGATCGCCGCCAGGTCGGACGCGCCGGAAGCAGGGTGCGGCGAGTGCAGGTCCGGCAGGCGTAGCTGCCGCGGATCGTCCAAGACCGTCGCCCTCTAGTCCGTCTCGTCGCTACCGGTAGGCCGCTGCGGCGGTTCCGGTTCGCTGGTCGGGGGCGCGGCGAGCGGGGAGCGCGGAGCCATGTTGAACTTGTCCTCCAACGGCGCGTCGTCGAACCGGCCCGTGCGGCCGGAACCGTCGACAGGCTTCAGCGGGCCCGACGCGACCGCGCCGCCCGCGCCGCCGTGGCCCCTGCGCCGCAGCGGCTCCCATCCGTGCCAGATCACCTCGCCTGTCTCGTCGTCGACCAGTTCCAGCTCTCCCCATCCCAGGTCGAAGACTCCCAGCGACGGGCTGCTGGCATAGCCGACGGTGACGACCTGACCGAAGGCCGCCAGCTGATCGAGAACCGCCTGTTCGTCGGCGAAGTCCGCGTCAAGATCTTCCGGATCGAGGTCGATGTGGTCGATCGTGAGCTGCGGATCGACCGTTCGCGCTGTCAGCGTCAACAGGTTCTTCCGCAGGTCCGACACGGTGCGGAACTTGGCCTGGGTGCGCGGTGTCGCGCGGTCCGTGGCGTACCGCCAGGGATACAGGACCACAGCCATCGCATCGACAACGACCAACTCGAAGCGGCTTCGGACGCCGAGCGGCTTCCGAAGCCGCACCCCGTCGAGCCCTCGTGTCTGCTCCGCCAGCTGCTGGTGCTGCTGGGCGTGCAACGTTGCGCCGTAGGCGTCGTTCGTCGCGAGCTCCGCGCTCACGTGCGCGGCGAGCGCCAGCTCATGAGCGCGGTGAATCGCCTCGGGGATCGCTCGACAAAGCTCGCCAGCCAGCGCTCCGAACCGCGCCTCGGCCCATCCCGACGGCTGCGGGTTTTCCATGCGATCACCTTGTCCGCTTCACTAGATCACCGATGTTCGGAGTCTACACTTAACTTTTATACATCATCTGCACCGGTTCGACTGCTGATAGAGGGCGTTCTCAGCCGGCCCTCCCGAACCCCATCGCCGAAGCCGAACGGGCACCCAACCTCAGCGACAGCGACTACGCGCCCCCTGCACAACGACCCTTCGTGAGAAGCCGCCCGCAGCGGCCGACGGGGAACACACGACCAGCCCGCGAGTGCCCGTGGCTCGTCACTGCGGGCACTTGTCGGTAAAGGGGACGTCGATGATCCGCGGGTGTCGTGCACCGTTACGAACGCCGAGCCGAATCAGACCGTGGACCTTCTACGGATTCGCGCACTGAACCCACGAGAGTCTGCTGTAATCGTCTCATCACGAAGCATGTCCGCACCGCGTTGCGACACTCAGGTAGTCGTCCGCAGGCGTTGCGGTTCGGGCGTCAGCGCGACGACGGGGGTAGGACCGTGGACAGCCGCGACGCGAAGCGGATACGCGATGAACAAGGCGCGCAGGCCGCCGAGGCGAGGACCGCCGAGCTCGCGGAGACCCTGCACCGCCTCGACTCGATCTTGCTGGACGGTCTCACGCGGACGAATCGTGCCCGTATCGCAGCAGCCCGGCGGCGGCTCTACTTGCCGCCTCCCGGCCTAGAAGGGCTGCTCACCGCTGAGCCGCCACCCGACCACGCCGACTTCCTACCGGAGACGCCGACCGGGCTCCGGCGGGTCGTCGGCGGCCGTGCCTATCGCGAAGCCGTCGCCGCCGCGACGGCGGACCACGCCGCCGCGCTCCGGGCGAACGAGGAACGGGAGCGGGTCCGGCTCGCGGAACTCGCGCGGGCACGCTCGGTGGATGAGGAACGTGTGGACGCGGCCCGGCGCAGCCTGCGCGAGGGCGACCCGGACACCGTCGGCGACTATTTCGCGCGGGTGCTGGACGCCCGACCATTCCCGGACGGGTTCCCCACCGGCCGACGCGTCGAGTACATCACCGCGTCCGGCCAACTCAAAGTCGTCGTCACCCTTCCCGACTCGTCGGTCATCCCCCGCGTTGCCAGTTACCGGTACGTGAAGACCAGCGCCACGATCAGCGAAAAGGACCGTACTCCGACGGACGTACGGGCTCGCTATTCAAAGCTGCTCGGAGCGACCGTTCTCCGCACCTTATACGAGATCTTTGAAGCTGATCAGTTCGAGATCGTCGATCATGTGGTGCTGAATGGCATCGTCGACACGATTGACACTGCGACCGGGCATCCCATCCAGCCCGTGCTGGTCAGCGTGAACGTACCCCGTTCGATCTTCGGGCCGCTGCGGCTGGACCAGCTCGACCCGAACGACTGCCTGCGCAGGACCCTCAAGGCCCGTACCTCTCGCAGCCCAGCCGAGCTACTGCCCGTACCGCCGATCCTCGAATTCGACTTGAACGACGACCGTTTCATCGAGGCGAAGACTCCAATCGATCTCGCCTTCCGCGCCGACCTGATGGACCTGGAATGGCAGGCATTCGAAACCCTCATCCACGATCTGGTAGTGGCCATGGGCTACAAGGTCATGCAGACTCGAGAGTCCAAAGATCGTGGTGTTGACGTAATCGCTTTCCGCGAAGACCCCGTATTCCCTCTCAAAGCCCTGTTTCAAGCCAAGCGGTATAAGACAACGGTCGACGCGGCGGCGGTGCGGGAGATGTATGGCACGTATATCCACGAAGGGGCGACCCACGGCGTGGTCGTGACGACTAGCCATTTCGGCCCCACGGCGTACGAGTGGATCGAGGGCAAACAAATCCAACTCTGGGACGGTACCCACCTCCTCGATCTTCTCAAACGCTATATGGGCGTCGAGGCGACAATAAAGTTGCCGGTTGGTGGACGTCGAACACGAACCGGAAAATAGCGTCGATAGTTGCCGAGTCAACTACAGAAATCTTGACCGCTCTTCCGGAAACTACATGTCATTTTCTGTCATATTCCGTGCAGGTTGTACCTGCCGCCTCACAGCGTCGGTCGCTCCTTGCCGGTGACGGCCCAGACTGGCACCGTCGTGGACGCCCTCAGTCAAGCTCCGACGGGCCACCGAACGGCGTTAGGCCGCCCCGTTGCCGGCCGACTCTGGCGCCGAGGTATCAAACGTCGCACTGGTGTCGCTGCGCAGCTGCGCTACCAGGCTGCGCGCGGTCCCCGCACCGATGCGAAGTCGTTTGCGGAGGGTTTCGGCGGAGATGGGGCGGTGGTGATGTTGCCAGTGGAGGACGTCTTCGGCGCGTGCGCGGTGGAGTAGATCCTGCTGGCGTGCGTCCCGCTCGGTCTGACGTGATGTGGTGCCTGCTGCTTTCTGCCGGCTTCGCGCGATCGTGGGTGGCGTTACTGAATCCTGTGGCCGGTCAGCCTTCTTTGCTGCTGGGGAAAAGCTCTGGGATGGGGCGGTGGTCTGGATAGCTTGGAGGAGGCCGGGGCCGACTTCTGACCATCCGATTCTCTCTGCTTTGTGACAGCGTCGCGTTTTCTCGTTTTCTGCCGTCGCTTGTCTCGTTGATCTTCTGCCTGCGTGGATGCCGCGTCCGCCTGGTCGCCGGCCGCGTATGGCACTTCCTTCTTCGATGCAGGTTTGAATGCCGGGATCGCGATACGCGACACTACCCGCCGAATTAAACGAGACACGCAGACTGCGGACAAAAATCCGATCAGGAGGAGGGGGCCGACGGCGTCGAAGGCGGCTTTGCCGTAGTGGCCGGTGATGAGGGGTTCGGTGATGTTCAGGGCGAGCGTCACGGTGCTTGCGAAGATCAGTAGGCGTCGTGCGGCGCGGATGACTTCGGTGGGTCCGCCGTACAGGGTGAGGTGGCGTGCGCCGAGGAGGAGCCCGACGACGGAGAGATCGACTGCGGGTGCGACGAGGATCGCGACGTAGGTCGGGACCCCGAGGCGGATGCCGAGTGCGGCGACGTTGCCGAGTCCGAAGAGGAAAGTGAGCCCGACGACGGTTCCCGCGATCACGGTCACCATGCGGGCGGTGCCGTTCGGACCCACCAGGCTTACTGAACGTGTGTTCGATCCGGCGGTCGGGGGTACTGGCTGGGTGCTCACTGGGCATCGCCCCTGGTCAGGAGCCTCGTGGAGACCGGCCGGACGGTGATCTCAGGACCTCGAACCAAGATCAAGCGGTTCTTATTCTGGTGCGTTAGCTCCACCGATCGACCCTTGGGTGGGTGTCGCATCCCACCCAACCTGGGCGTTTGCTGGTTTTCATGTCCAGATTGCTGATCTTGTTAACGGTGGTGTAACGACTGCGAGACGCTGCCAGCGCCGATCCAAGATCGACGATGAAGGTCCGGACTCTCGATGGGCGGGTCGTTGGCAGCCCCGCATCGCGGTACCTCCGGCTCATGGGCGGCCCAGCGCGGTGACGACGACGGAGGTTTGGGGCTCCGACGGCGAGTCGCCATCACTGGCAGCTCCGGCTACCAAGGCACCGCGTAACCCAGTCGCGGGCCGACGGCAGTGAACGAGGGGCCGAGCTGCCTTCAGCACGGAACGACGGGGAGCTTCCCAGCGGGGAACTGACTTGGTGTTACCCGCATGATTTGGTGGAAATCCGCCGGCATATGGGACTGATCGTAGTAGCCGGCATCGCTGGCCAGGCGGGCCCACGGCTGGCAACCGGTGCGATCGAGGACCGCGCGAATCCGGTTGAGACGGACGAACTGCTTGGGCGGGATTCCGACGGTCGCCGCGAACAGATTACGCAGCTGCCTCTCGCTGACGCCGACCTGGCGGGCTACCTCGCTGACCGTTGCCGGCGCGCCGCTGTCGCTGGTCGAGAGCTCGACAGCTGCGGCCTGGACCAGGTTGGCTCGCACATACCCATCCGGCTCCGCTTCTCTGACACGCGAGTCCAACGTTGCTACCAGGACTGCCGCGACGCGCGCCGGATCGTCGCCGATCCCCGTCAGATCGTCCGCGAGCTGGTCGGCTGACCTATTCCACAGCTCGTGAAGCGGCAGGACTCCGTCGACGACGTCGCACGCCGCGATCCCGAGCACCGTCGGCACGAACCCGATGTTGATCCGCACCTGGACGCACAAGGGAATGTCCTTGCTCGGGTGGTAGGCGGCCCGGGTGCGGGGCCCCAGGACGCGCAGGGCGCCGTAGCCGTCCTCGGTCCGCCGCCACACGAGGGTGGTTGCCGGGTCGGGGGCGTGGATCCATGGGTTTGGGTCGACGCCGCTGGCGTAGGTCGCGACGCTCACCCGCTCGATCCAAGGGCGGGCAGTCTCGGGCAGGGGCAGATGCCTGTCCACCATGACCACGTCCCCAGATTAGTCGTCTGGGACTGGACTTCCCGCGGGCCAACTCCGTACCGGTGTGCCGGAATTTCCTAGAGGCTGCGGCCCGGCGCCACCACAATGGCCTTATGATCTTGGTTGCTGGTGCGACCGGCACGGTCGGTCGCGAGGTTCTGCGTCTCCTGGCTGTCCGGGGCGCTCGGATTCGGGCGATGACGCGAGAACCGACCCGTCTTCGTCTTCCTGATGGCCCGATCGATGTCGTGCAGGCCGACTTCGAACACGTTGACTCGCTCCACCGCGCCGTCGCTGGCGTGGCCTGCAGACGACGCCCGGGCCGGTCGGGGTCGGGGATGCGCACACAGCAGGTCAGTTCGGCTTTGCCGATGTCCGAGCGCGGCGATCCGCTGGATGATCTCTTCGGTGTCCTGGATGGGCTGCAGCACCGGGATGCCTCCCGTCTCGAGCTGGTCCTGCGGGTGGCTGCCCGCGGGAGCCGCGGGGCGGGATCGAATCTGATCCTCGTGCTCGTGGCACACGGAAGAGCCCTCAGGGCGGCTCCCAGCGCCCGACTTCAGGACGGCCTGGGGACCAAGGAGCGTCGCCGTCAGCGGGCAGCCAGCCAGATCGTCAGCCACGTCCAGCTTCTCTGCCAGCAGACAGAAGCCCAGACCACAACGAAGGCCACACCCGCCCAAACCAAGCAGGCCTTGCCCTCTGCCACGCCGGCCGACCCCACGCCCCGGGCCACCACAAAGAATTTCAGCCCGGAACGGGCTGCCCCAAGGACACGGGATGACCTGCCGGGCCGCGACCGCCGCCGGGATCGGACCCCGACCGGGTCAAGTTCCTGCGCACCGTGAGGATCATCCGTGACCGGGTCGTCACCGACCCGGCCTTCCCCCCTGATGACCAGCATCACCGCACCCTGCGGCTACTCGCCGCCGACATCACCCGGCCCGACAGGCTCAACACCCGCCGCGAACGCACCTTCCCCCGCGTCGTCCGCCGCGCCCGGCACAACCAGTACCCGTCAAGAAACCCCGCCAGCACAGCACCCGCCACGACACCCCGCCCACGATCAGGCTCGCCAACCCGCTGACCCCCCAGACCGCGTCTTGATCAGCTTAGCGCCAGTGGCAGTGCCCCCAGGCTCGGCGTCACCAGCTTCCCTTACTCTCTTCGGGACCCCGCGACATGGCAGTGTGGTCTATTCCCGTGCCTCTAGTGATTTGACGTACTCGGCGGTCTCCGCATCGCCGGCGACGAGTTCGTCGACCTCGCGCTCCCATGCCTGGGCACGTTCCGGGAGGTCGGCCGGAGGTATCTCGAGATCCAGCAGATCTTGCACCTTGTGAAGGAGTGCTAGCGTAGCCTTGGGGCACGGCGGATTGGCCACATAGTGAGGAACCGCCGCCTGAAGGTGCACGGAATCTAGGCCAGCGTCAGCTACAATGTCGGCGAACACGCTGAGAACACCGTACGGGCCATTGTATTTGGAACGATGCATTATGCGGTATTTAGCCGCCGTGCCTTCGTTTTCCGTCGTCGCACTGACGGGTACAGGCCTCGCGTGTGGGGTATCGGCGAGGAGTGTTTCCAGAGTGACGACGGTTCGGGCGCCGCGTGCCCGCACCGCCTCCAGCAACTCAGCTGAAAAAGCACGCCACCGCATGTTGGGTTCAATTCCACGAATCAACACAAGATCACGACTGAGACGGGGGGTTCTTACGATGGAAAGGCGGGTGGTTGGCCAGACGACCTGCCGGGCGCCCGAAGGGGTACGTGACGCGGTGGGCCGTTTCTCCCGTAAGTCGTAGTAGTCTTCCGGATCGATCTCGGCAATGACTTCGGAATTAAATACCGCCTCCAGGTGATCGAGCACTGCTGACGATGAGTCCGCGGCATCGCTCCAACCTTCGAATGCAGCAATAACGACTGGCGAACGCCGCTTCCTGGTGGACTTAAGATCCATCGCTGATGGTAGCCCTTTCCCTCTCAACTTCGGTCGCTATCCAGGGGCGGAATCAAGCGGTCAAGGCGACGCATGCCTTTCCAGCAGATCGTTGAACACTTCTACCGGCTTGCGCCAGCCCAACGCACGGCAACCACCGGTCAACGCGCCACACCTTCCATCAATGCCCAGCGAGGCATTACCCCCGCCTTCGGCTACGGACCCCGCTTGGGGCCGGTCCGACTGGACTTTCACCAGCTAGTTCTCTGCGCCGCCCGGCGCACACTACGGGTATGTCCGGCTTCCCGCGTTCGTGCATCCCAGGATGACCGCCTCGGCGTTCCCTGGGCGTTCCACCGGCCATCACACCGGCGGATGGACGCGGGACTTCCCGGTTCTCGTGCATGGAGATTCCGTGCATGCCATGGTTCTCCGACCGCGCGGGGTCCTCCGGAAGCTCGCGCATAGCGCCCCCGTTGGTGTTGCCTTCCATACAGCTAACTATGTCGGCACCCCGGTCGTCTTGATTTCGCGGCTCAATAGTCCGGCCTACACGTACCCCTGTCAATGCTTCGCCCACGCCCTCACGGACACAGACGCATGACTCGGGGCCACCGTGGGTCGCGGGCCCTTCGGTGCAGAGCTCTTTCATCTCCTTCTCCAAGCCGGTTTATCCCGGCGCTCTAGCTGTTCAGCAGGGGTCACGGGCGTTGACTGTCCGTTCGCCGGATCTTGTGGATTGATCGCGCTGGTGGTCATCTGACGGTGGGCGCTTGATCGGTAGTTTCCGAGTGTGGCATCCACCGGCCTGCCGGCGTACGAGGAACTCGTGCGCCTGCTCGCGGACCGGGACGCCACGATCGCATCGTAGAGCGCGCTGATCACGAGGCAGGCAGAACAACTCGCCACGGCCACGAAGCTGGCCGAGCGGGTCACCGAACTGGAACGCCAGATAGGCAGGGACAGCTCGAACTCGTCGAAGCCACC
>NZ_CAKJTM010000084.1:19263-19574 GCF_917627345.1 Protofrankia sp. CiP3
GAAGGCCCCGAAACGGTCCTCGCGCACATCCACGGGGCGGCCGTGTGGCAAGCAGCCCGGTGAGCCCGGGCGGACCCGCACGATGGTCACCGACCCGGACGAGGTTGTGGTCATCGACCCGCCGACCTGCGCGGACTGCGGGGAGTCGCTCGCCGACGCGCCGGTGTTCGCGACCCGGCGCCAGCAGGTCCTCGACGCCCCGCCCCCGCCGCCGCGCCCGCACGTAACCGAGTACCGGGTTCTGGCGCGGACCTGCCCGTGCTGCGGAAAGACCACCGCCTCGGCGAGCCCACCAGGGGTGACCGGCCGGC
>NZ_CAKJTM010000084.1:19827-20450 GCF_917627345.1 Protofrankia sp. CiP3
CGCGGGCGGCGTGGCTTGTCTGCGCGCACCATCTCCCGGTCCGCCGGGCCCGGGCCATCCTCGCCACGATGCTCGGTGCCGCGGTCTCCACCGGCTGGGTCGCGTCCGTGCGGGGCCGGGCCGCGAGGCTGCTCGAGGCCACGTTCCTGCCGCGGGTGCGGGACCTGATCGCCGGGGCGCCGGTCGCGCACGCTGACGAGACCACCGCCCGCGTCGAGGGCTCGCTGCGCTATCTGCACGTCGCCTGCACCACCTACCTGACGGTGATGCACACCGGGGACCGGACCTGTGAGGCGATCGACGCCGGCGGGGTCTGGCCGGCGTTCACCGGCGTGCTGGTACGCGACGGCTACAGCGGCTACACCCACCTGACCGGCGCGCTGCACGCCTGGTGCGGCGCGCATCTGCTGCGCGACCTGCGCTCGATCAACGACGGCGACCCGGCAGGGCAGGTCTGGGCCGAGGCGATGGGCACCACGCTGCTCGATGCCCACCACGGCGCGTGCGACGCCCGCCAGGCCGGGCAGACCGCGCTCGACCCCGAGGTCCTCGCCCGGATCCGCAACCACTACGTCGGAGCGCTCGCGCGTGGTGACACCGAAAACCGAGGGGAACACAGCTCA
>NZ_CAKJTM010000085.1:0-404 GCF_917627345.1 Protofrankia sp. CiP3
GGCGAACAACACCGACTGCGTGTACAAGGTCTGATCCAACAGACCCGCCAGATCAGAACCCGCATCAGCGAACGCCACCTCCCGAAGAGGGAACCCCGCCACCCCACCCAACTCGGCGTCCAACGCCGCACAAACCTCGTCAAACGCAGCGGCGAACATCGGGAACGCCGCACACAGACCCCGGCCCATACCCGCCCGCTGAGCACCCTGACCAGCAAACGTCAACACCACCGGCCCCGCACCGGCCACACCCTCAGAAGACCCCGTGTCCACCGCAGCCACCGCGCGGAGCTTCGCCACCGCCTCATCCCGGCCCGCGGCCACGACTCCAGCCCGGAACTCCCACACCGAACGAGCCGTCAACAATGCCCGACCCACATCGCCCAAGCTCGACGCGGGCTGCT
>NZ_CAKJTM010000085.1:1029-3904 GCF_917627345.1 Protofrankia sp. CiP3
GGCGCGGACGGCCGGTCTGCGGCCAGGCCTGCTCCTCGGCCAGTACCTGGACGTTCCCCGCCGTCCAGTCGACCTTGGACGACGGCGTCTCAGCATGAAGCGTCCGCGGCAGAACCCCGTGACGCATCGCCAGGATCATCTTGGCGATCCCCGCGACTCCAGCAGCGGCCTGGGTGTGACCGATGTTCGACTTCACCGACCCCAACCACAACGGCTCACCCTGCTCACCGCGATCGCCGTACACCGCCAACAGCGCCTGCGCCTCGATCGGATCACCCAGAGCAGTCCCCGTGCCGTGGGCCTCGACCGCATCCACCTCGGCCGGGGCGAGCCCGGCGCTCGCCAACGCCTGACGGATCACCCGCTGCTGCGACGGACCGTTGGGGGCCGTCAACCCGTTGGAGGCGCCATCCTGGTTGATCGCACTGCCCCGGACCACAGCCAGGACCTCATGCCCGAGCCGCCGCGCATCCGACAGGCGCTCCAACACGAGCATTCCGGCGCCTTCGCCCCAGCCCATGCCATCCGCGGAATCCGAGAACGCCTTGCACCGGCCGTCGGCGGCGACACCGCGGAGCCGGGAGAACTCGATGAACACGCCTGGGTGAGCGATCACCGTGACGCCGCCGGCGAGGGCCATTGAGCACTCACCCGCCCGCAACGCCTGGGCGGCCAAGTGCAACGCCACCAGTGATGACGAGCACGCCGTGTCGACGCTCACCGCCGGGCCCTCCAAGCCCAGCACATACGAGATTCGCCCGGACGCGACGCTTGAGATCGCACCCGTCGACCGGTACCCGTCCAGCTCCGGAAGTGCCGCCGACGCGTCGGCGGCGGTCTGGTAGTCGTTGGCGATCAGCCCGGTGTAGACGCCCACGTGCCGGCCCCGCAGGGAGGACGGGTCGATCCCGGCGTGTTCGAGCGCATCCCAGGAGGTCTCCAGCAGCAGCCGCTGCTGCGGATCCATCGCCAACGCCTCACGCGGACTGATCCCGAAGAACCCCGCGTCGAAGCCCGCCGCGTCGGTGAGGAACCCGCCCTCACGAACGTAGGACTTCCCCGGCGCGTCCGGGTCGAACAGGCCGTCCAGGTCCCAGCCCCGGTCGGTGGGGAACTCCCCCACCACGTCCGCACCCGACGACAGGAGGTCCCACAAGGCGGCCGGGCCGTCCACGCCTCCGGGCAGCCGCAGTCCCAGACCGACGATGGCGACGGGCTCGTCCGTGACGATCTTCATCGGGGGGATGACGGCGTGAGTCGGGGTGAGACCGGCCACCTCGGTGAACAGGTGGTCAGCGAGCGCGGCGGGCGTGGGGTAGTCGAACACCAGCGTCGCCGGCAGGGCTGTTCCGGTCAGAGCGGTGAGACGGTTGCGCAGCTCGACCGACGTCAGTGAATCGAACCCCGCGTCGCTGAACGCCTGGTCGGCCCGCACCAGGTCCTGACCGGCGGCCCCGAGGATCACGGCGGCCTCGGCGCGGACCAAGCCGACCAGATGGGCCACCTGATCCTCCCGATCCATCGCCGCCAGCGTCGCCTGCAGCGCTCCGACGGTGCCGGAGGCGGCGGTGCGGCGCTGCGGCCCCGCCAGAGCCTGGAGCAAAGGGGGGACAGGACCGTGGTGGCGACGCAGCACCGCCAGGTCCAGCACCATCGGGACCAGCGTCGGCTGACGGGAGGTGAGAGCCTGATCCAGCAGCGCCATACCCGGCTCGGGATCCAACGCGCCCATCCCGGTGCGGCTCATGCGTGCCAGGTCGGCCTGGCTGAGGTGCTCGGTCATCGTGCTCGCCGGCGCCCAATAGCCCCAGGCGAGGGACACCGCGGCCTCACCGGCGGCACGCCGACGGGTGGCAAGGGCGTCGAGATAGCAGTTCGCGGCCGCGTAGTTCCCCTGCCCCGGAGCGCCCAGCACCCCGGCGACGGAGGAGAACAGCACGAACGCCGCCAGCCCGAGCCCTCGGGTCAGCTCGTCCAGATGCGCGGCCGCATCCGCCTTCGGACGCAGTACGGCCTCCAGCCGCTCCACCGTGAGCCCGCCCAAGACCGCGTCATCCAGCACACCAGCGGTGTGGATCACCCCACTGAGCGGCCCCGGCACCGAGTGCAGCAGGGCCTCGGCCTGACCCCGGTCGGCGACGTCACCGGCGACGATCCGCACGTGGGCGCCGGCGGCTTCCAGCTCCTCCCGCAGCTGTGCGGCTCCGGGCGCGGCGGGGCCTTGCCTTGAGACCAGCACCAGGCTCCGGACCTCATGCTCGGCGACGAGGTGGCGGGCGACGAGACCGCCCAGGGTCCCGGTTCCGCCGGTGATCACCACGCAGCCCGCACCCAGGTCCCCGGCCGCGAAATCCTTCTGCGGGGCTCTGGTAAGTCGGGGGACTTCGATCCGCCTGTCCCTGAGCCGGATCTCTCCTTCGTCCGCGGCGGCGGCCTGCTCCAGCGGACCCATCAGATCGACGGGTTCCGCCGCGTCCGAGGCGAGGTCGACCAGCAGGATGCGGCCGGGGTTCTCGGACTGGGCCGAGCGGGTCAGCCCGGCGACCGCGGCCGCCACCGGATCGCTGCCCGCGTCCCGGACCACCACCGCCAGCCGGATTTCCCGGAAGGCCGGGTCGGTGGCGAAGACCTGCAGCACCTCCAGCACCCGCGCCAGTTCCCCACGCACCCGCGCCAGTTCTCCGGCGCCGTCGGTAGGCCCGGCATCAAGGATGAGCCACGGCGGGAGGTCCTGTTCCAGCGCTCGCAGGTCGGCCACGTCCCCGATCACGGCACCGGCAGGCGCGTCGGCCGAGGCCTGGCCGATGGAGAGGGGGATCCAGTCGAGGGCAAACAGCGCGCCGCGGGCCGACGCGTCGGGGGCGGTGAGGTCGGT
>NZ_CAKJTM010000085.1:4308-5473 GCF_917627345.1 Protofrankia sp. CiP3
GGCGGCGACGGGCCGTGTGGTCAGGGCTCCCAGGGTCAGGACCGGGTCACCGGCCGTGTCGGCCAGGTCCACCGTCAGCCCGCCGGGGCCCTGGGTCGCGCGGGCCCGGAGCCTCGTCGCACCGGTGGCGTGCAGAGCGACGCGGTTCCACGCGAACGGCATGAGCACGCTGTCGGTGTCACCCGATGGTGTCACCGCCATCGACAGATGAAGAGCGGCGTCCAAGAGAGCGGGATGGATCCCGTATCCCGACACGTCGATCTCGGTGTCCTCGGGGAGGGCGACCTCGCCGAACATCACCCCATCACCGGTCCAGGCCGCAGTCAGACCTTGGAACGACGGCCCGTAGGCGTATCCGTGGTCGGCCAGCTCCTCATAGAAGTCCTGGACGGGGATCGGGCGTGCTCCCGGTGGCGGCCACGTTCCCGAGATCGCCGTACCGGTCTGGTCGGCCGCACTCACGGTCGCGGTGAGGAAGCCCTCGGCGTTTCGCCGCCAGTCCTGCGCGCCTGTTGGACGCGAACTCACCGTCACCGGATGGCGTCCAATGGCGTCGGTGTCGGTGACGTGGACCTGGATCTCGACGCTTCCGGACGCCGGAATCGGCAAAGGCGCGTGGATGATGAGCTCATCCAGGACCGGGCAGTCGATCCGATCTCCCGCGCTGATCGCGAGTTCCACCAGAACCGCACCGGAAACCACGACCGCACCGGCGATCACATGATCGGCCAACCACGGATGCGTACCCAGCGACACCCGCCCAGCCAGCATCACCCCGCCGGGCACCTCCACCACCGTGCCCAACAACGGATGACCACCCACCACCTGACCAGCGGCGGGGTTAGGGGCGAGCCAGTAACGATCCCGTTGAAACGGATAGGTCGGCAGCGGAACAACCCGACCCGGAGTAGCGGCTCCGGGAATCAACCCGGCCAGCACAGCCCGCGTGACCGGCCCCCCAACCGCCCACAGCTCCGCCAGCCCGGCGACGGCGGCAGCCACTTCGGGCTGGTTCCGACGCGAGAACGCGACGGCCGCCGCGGTCAGGTGGTCGACCGCCCGAGCCAACGAGGTGAGACTCCCGTCCGGGCCGATCTCGACCACGAACCCCGCGCCGGTGCCGACCATGGCCTCAGCCAGGGCATCGGCGTAACGAACCGGTTCG
>NZ_CAKJTM010000085.1:5777-6277 GCF_917627345.1 Protofrankia sp. CiP3
CGGACCTGCCGGACCCAGTACTCCGGGGACATCCACTCCCGTCGTCCGGCCACCGACGGCTCCCGGTAGGCGACACCCGCAGCAACAGCTGCGAACTCCTCCAACATCGGATCCATCAACGGCGAATGGAACGCATGACTAACCGGCAGAAGCCGCGCCCGGATCCCCGCACCAGCCGCTAGATCGACGATCTCCTCAACCGCCGCCTGCTCACCGGAGACCGTCACCGCCCGCGGTCCGTTGACAGCGGCGACCCACACACCAGGCCGCCCAGCCAGCAACTCCGCGACCCGCTCTTCACCAGCAGCCAGCGAAGCCATCCCACCCCCGGCGGGAAGCGACTGCATCAACCGGGCCCGGGCAGCCACCAAACGCGCGGCATCCTCCAAAGACCACACACCAGCCACGAACGCCGCAGACAGCTCACCGATCGAATGCCCCACCAGCGCATCCGCACGAACACCCCACGACTCCACCAAACGCCACAACGCGACCTCGAA
>NZ_CAKJTM010000085.1:6627-21716 GCF_917627345.1 Protofrankia sp. CiP3
CGCAAACAACACCGACTGCGTGAACATCGTCTGATCCAGCAGACCCACCAGATCAGAACCCGCGTCAGCGAACGCCACCTCACGCACCGAACTCAGGGCCGCATCACCCAGCTCCGCATCCAATGCCGCACAGACCTCGTCAAACGCTGCGGCGAACACCGGGAACGCGGCACACAGATCCCGGCCCATCCCCGCACGCTGAGCACCCTGACCAGCGAACGTGAACACCACCCGCCCCGCCGAACCCGCGACCTGCTCGCCCCCCGAAGAGGCAGCCACCGCGCGGAGTCTCGCCACCGCCTCATCCCGACCCGCGGCCACCACCCCAGCCCGGAACTCCCACACCGAACGAGACGTCAACAACGCCCGACCCACATCACCCAGACTCGACACGGGCTCCTGCTCGAGAAAGTCGGCCAACTGCCCAGCCGCCGCCCGCAGACCCTCCGGCGACCGCGCCGACACCACCAACGGCACCACACGAGCGTCCGTGTCGACCGGTGCATCCGAGGCGGGTAGAGCCGCAGCCGCATCCGGGAGGCCGGGAGTCTCCGGGGCCTGTTCGAGGATCACGTGGACGTTGGTACCGCTGATGCCGAACGAGGACACGCCGGCGCGGCGCGGACGGCCGGTCCGCGGCCAGGCCCGCTCCTCGGCCAGGATCCGCACGTTCCCTGCTGTCCAGTCGACCTTCGACGACGGCGTCTCAGCATGCAGAGTCCGCGGCAGAACCCCGTGACGCATCGCCAGAATCATCTTGGCGATCCCCGCGACCCCAGCCGCCGCCTGGGCGTGACCGATGTTCGACTTCACCGACCCCAACCACAACGGCTCACCCTGCTCACCACGATCCCCGTACACCGCAAGCAACGCCTGCGCCTCGATCGGATCACCCAAAGCCGTCCCCGTGCCATGAGCCTCGACCGCATCCACCTCAGCCGGAGCGAGCCCAGCGCTCACCAACGCCTGACGAATCACCCGCTGCTGGGAGGGACCGTTGGGGGCCGTCAGTCCGTTGGAGGCACCGTCCTGGTTGATCGCACTGCCCCGGACGACCGCCAGCACTTCGTGCCCATGACGCTGAGCGTCCGACAGGCGTTCCAGGACCAGCATCCCAGCACCCTCGGCCCAGCCCATGCCGTCGGCAGAGTCCGAGAATGCCTTACACCGGCCGTCAGGAGCCATGCCCTGCAACCTGGAGAATTCCACGAAGGTCTCCGGAGTGGCCATCACGGTCGCACCACCGGCCAGCGCCATTGAGCATTCACCCGCACGCAACGCCTGAGCGGCCAAGTGCAACGCCACCAGCGATGACGAACACGCCGTGTCCACACTCACCGCCGGGCCCTCCAAGCCCAGCACATACGAGATTCGCCCCGACGCCACACTGTGCGCGTCACCGGTCGACCGGTACCCGTCCAGCTCCGGAAGTGCCGCCGACGCGTCGGCGGCGGACTGGTAATCGTTGGCGATCAGCCCGGCGTAGACACCCACGTGCCGGCCCCGCAGCGAGGACGGGTCGATCCCAGCATGTTCGAGCGCCTCCCACGAAGTCTCCAACAACAACCGCTGCTGCGGATCCATCGCCAACGCCTCACGAGGACTAATCCCAAAGAACCCCGCATCGAACCCGGTCGCGTCGGTGAGGAACCCGCCCTCACGCGCGTGCGACACACCCACCGCGTGCGGGTCCGAGTCGAACAAGCCCTCCAGATCCCAGCCTCGGTCGGTGGGGAACTCCCCCACCACATCCGCACCCGACGACAGCAGGTCCCACAACGCGGTCGGGCCGTCCACACCACCAGGCAGCCGCACCCCCACACCCACGACCGCCACCGGCTCGTCCGTCGCCGCCGTCGCGGGCGTGTCCGCGAGTGCGGGCGTTTCCCCGGCCACCTGGGAGGACAGGAAGTCGCTCAGAGCCGACGGGGTCGGGTAGTCGAAAAGTGCCGAGACCGAGAGGTTCAGCCCGGTCAGCGAGACGAGCCGATTCCGGAGGGCGACGGCCCGGGCCGAGTCCAGGCCGAGGTCCTTGAACGGCCGCTGCCGGTCGAACACGTCGTCCCCGACGGTGGCGGCGACCTCGCGATGGATCAGGTCGCGCAAGGACTCGGTCGCGCCGGCCACGGCCAGCCGGTCGTCCTGCGGCACGAACCCGGTGATCGCCATCGTGGTGCCCGCGGAACGGACGGCGGAGTCGAACGCCCCCGCGAGCTCGGCGGCCGACAACGGATCCGAGAGTCCCGTGCGCAGGAAGCCGCCGGTGACCGCCCAGGCGTCGCACACCAGTGACAGAACGCGCCGGTCCGGTGAGTCGTGATGCCGGCAGAGCGCGTCGAAGCGCTGCGACACGGAGCCGGCACCAGAGCAGAGAACCACCGTGCGCGGCGCCGACGCGGTCACGTGGTCCTCGACGTTCGGCGCCCCGCCACGGGCGGGGTCCTCGATGTGGACGAGGCCCGTGATCCCGGCGTCCGGCGCGTTGGCGGTTCCCACGACGACCTCGGTGCCGGTCCGGCGCCCAATGCCGTCGGCGAGGAGGCCGAGCTGGTCCTGGTACCCGTCCGTGTCCGCGAGCACCAGCCGGCTCACGGCGTACCGGTCCGCGAGCAGGTCCGCCACCGCCGCCCCGAGCGTCGTGGCGGCACCCGAGATCATCACTGTGTCGGACGGCCCGAACCACGGGTTCGGCGTGCCTCGGCGAGGCCCGCCCCCGCCGAGGGGCAGCGTCGTCTCGTCTCCGTCCGCGCCCCGGATGCGCGCGACCGCCGTTGCCCGGCTGGCACGGTTGGCGACCAGGAGCCGGGCGGGCGTGTCGGCGAGTAGGTGGCGAGCGATCTTGCCCGAGCCGGTCCGCGGGATGCGCCGCGTCTCGTACAGCTCCTCGGGGATCTTGTGGACCGACAGCCGTTCGCGGCACCGGGCCAGGACCCGGCCGGGTTCGAGGCCATTGTCGCCGGCGACCAGGTAGGCGACCGGCACCTCACCGAGGACGTCGTGGGGCTTGCCGGCGGCCGCGGCGTCCGCCACCCCCGGCACCGGCCGGATCGCCTCGTCGATCTCGCCGGGGTGGATGTTGACCGCGCCCCGGATGATGAGTTCCTTGATCCGGCCGGTGATGCGGAAGAAGCCCTCGTGGTCGCTGCGGGCCAGGTCACCGCTGCGGTACCAGCCGTCGCTGAACCTGCTGTCGGTCTCGGTCCGGGCGTCGTGGTACCCGAGCATCAGGCTCGGCCCCTTGACCCAGACCTCACCTTCCTCGCCGGCGCCGACGACCCGGCCGTCGGCGGGGTCCACCAGACGCACGTCGAGGCCGGGGACCGGCCGGCCGCAGGAGCCGGCCGGCGCGGGCTCGTCGAGGCTGGTCATGGTGATCGGCCCGCACGTCTCGGTGCTGCCGTAGGTGTCGAGCACGACGACGCCGAGCGTCTCCTCGATCTCCGCGCGCAGGGTGTCGGAGGTGACCGCACCGGCGACGAGCGCAAGCCGCAGGCCCGGGACCCCACGGGCCTGTGCCCGGGCCTCGGCGATCAGCAGGTGATACATGGCTGGGACGCCGGACAGGATGCTGAACGGCTCCCGGCACAGGGTGTCGAGCACCTCGTCGGCGGCGAATCCGCTCACGACGTGCGCGGAGGCGCCGACGACGCTCACGCCGAGCAGGCACAGGCAGTGGGCCAGGCTGTGGTGCAGGGGCAGCGGCCACAGGATGCGGTCCCGCTCCTCAAGCCGGGCCATCGGCAGGTAGCTGGAGACGACCGACCACAGGCAGCCGCGCTGGGTGCACAGGACGCCCTTGGGCCGGCCGGTGGTGCCCGAGGTGTAGAGCATCCAGGCCGGGTCGTCGAGTCCGAGGCCGTCCCGGGCGGGGATGCCCGGGTCCGAACCGGTCAGGTCCGCGAAGGACGTGGTCCCCGGCGCGCTCCCCACCACGATGATCTCGCGGACGTCGCTGCCGTACGCCGCCTGGCGCACCTGGTCGGCGTCGGCGGCCCGGGTGATGACGGCCACCGCGCCGCTGTCGGCGAGGAAGTGGCGCAGCTCGTCCTGCGTGCAGTTCGGTGAGAGCGGCACGCCGATGCCCGCTGCGCGGGCGACCCCCAGGTAGCTCTCGATCATCTCGACGCAGCCGCCGAGGAACAGCGCGACCCGGTCCCCGGGCTCCACGCCGAGCACGGCGAGGTGCCCGGCGAGACGGGCGGTGTCCCGGTCCAGGTCGGCGTAGGTAACGCTTCCGCGCGAGTCGGAGTAGGCGATCTTTCCGCCGAGACGGGCGGCGTTCATCCGGACGATCTCGCTCAAGGGCCGAACCAGCTCGGTACGCAACTGCGTTCCACCTTCTGTGATCAGGATTCCGGTGCGGGCGCTCGTCCGGGAGGCGGGCGGGCGGGTCCCTACTTCGGGGACCGGACGCCCATGAACAGGCGGAGCAGCCGTGTCGTGACGGAGTTGCCGGCGATCCGCAGGAAGATCGTCCGGAGCGTGATCGCGAACTCGTTGGGCGGCAGGAAGAAGCTCTCGCGTCCCCGACGTGCCTGCGCCTGAACCTTCAGCGCGATCGGGCGGTACTCGGCCTCCCATGCGCGCAGGGCCGCGGTGATGTCCCCGGGGTGGCGTTCCAGCACGTCGCCGAGGAGGTCGGCGCCGCCGACGGCCAGCGACGCGCCGAAACCCGCGTAGAACCCGGTGCACCATGCCGCGTCGCCGACGAGAACCACCCGGCCCTGGCTCCAGGTGTCCATCTTGATCTGGCTCACCGGCCCGTAGTACGCCGACGAGACGGTCTCCACCTCTCTGAGCAGGGCAGGGACAGCCCAGCCGAGATCCTCGAACCGGTGCCGGACCGCCGTGGACACATCGACGGCCAGGTCGCCGCGCAGGTCGGGGCTCTCCCACAGGAACAGCACCGAGAAGGAGTCGCCCAGGCGGCTGACCGCGATCATCCGGCCGACTCCGCTCATGAGGTGCTCGACTCCGGTGTCGACCGGGTTGCGCTCCACGTTGTAGATCGCCAGGAGGTCACCGAAGTCGGTTCTGAACTCCGCCTCCGGTCCGAAGACCAGCTCGCGAACGACCGAGTTGACACCGTCGGCGCCGATCAGCAGGTCGAAGCGCTCGCGGACCCCGTTCGACAGAACGACCTCGGCGCCGGACTCGTCCTGGGTGATGCTCGACACCGTCGTGCCGTATTCGATCTTCATCTCGCCGTCCAGCGCATCGAGCAGGATGTCCGCGATCTTGTCGCGCGGGACGTGCAAGGTCGGCTCGTTCATCAGCGCCAGCTGCGTGGCCGCCCGCCAGACGACACGCAGCCGTCCGGTGGTGTCCAACATGTGGATGTCCTCCCACGGCAGCTGCGCCTCGACGAGCCGCGGGAGGATGCCCAACCGCTCGGCCGCCTGGTAGCCCACGCCCCGGAAGCTGATCCACGTCCCGCCGTCGCGGTTGCCGCGGGCCTTCTCCACGACCAGGACCTCCCAGCCACGCCGGTGCAAACTCAGCGCCGCGGTCAAGCCGGCGACGCCAGCACCGACGATCAATGCCCGCCCTGCCTCCCACCGTTGAGTGGCCACTCAAGCCTCCATGCCGTCGAGTTCGTGAATGTAGGAAAGTGAGGGCGGCCGGCGCCGTGAGCGGCCGACGTACTCGTCGGCGAAGGCGACGGCGCTGCTGCCGGCCTCGGCCAGCCGCGTCAGGCTCGCGATCCGGCGGCGGTGGTCGAACTGAGTCGCGTCCGCCACCGGGTGGAACAGCCAGGTCAGCCAGGCCGAGAAGTCCTGGGCGCGCCAGACCGCACGCAGGCGCGTGGCCGAGTAGCCCTCAAGGGGACCGACCTCACCGCGGCGGAACCACCCGATGAGGGCGTGGGCGAGCACGCTCGCATCCTCGAGCGCCACGTTCAGCCCCTTGGCAGCGGTGGGCGGGAAGATGTGGGCGGCGTCGCCTACGAGAAAGAGCCGACCGAACTGCATGGGCTCCGCGACGGTGGCCCGGAGCGGAACCCTGACCTGCTCGAGAATCGCTCCCCGCTCCCACGTCCGGCTCTCGTCGAGGTACAGCCGTTGCCCGAGTTCGTCCCAGATCCGTTCATGGGGCCAGTTGCTCTGCTCGTCCCGGGCATCGGTCTGCAGGTAGAGGCGGCTGACCTCGGGCGTGCGCATGCTCGCAAGGGCGAAACCGCGCGGGTGCACGGAGTAGACCAGTTCGGACGCGAAGGGCGCCGCGCTGACCAGCAGCCCGATCCAGTCGAACGGGTAGCGCCGACTGTGAAAGGCGAGGGACGCCGCAGGTATGCTCGCGCGGGACACGCCGTGGTATCCGTCGCAGCCAGCGATGAAGTCGGCCTCGACGACGACCTGCTCCCCGCCCACCGTGAACGCGACGGAGGGGTTGTTGCCGGTGATCCCCACGATCTGGACGTCCCGCGCGTCGAAATACAGCGAACCGTCGTCCGGCGGACGAGCGGAAAGCAGGTCCTTGACGACTTCCTGCTGACCGTAGATGTAGGTCGGCTCACCGATCAGCGACACGGTTGAGATCCGCTGGCTGGTGTTCTCGAAGCGCAGCTGGAAACCGTCGTGCACCAGGCCCTGCCGGTTCAGCCGGCCGGCCAGCCCGGAGCCGCGCAGCAGCCGCACCGTGCCCTCCTCGAGCAGCCCGGCCCGCACCCGTCGTTCCACGTGCTCACGGCTGCACCATTCGACCAGCACGGACTCGACGCCGTGGGTGCGCAGCTCGTGCGACAGGTACAGCCCGGCCGGGCCGGCACCGACGACGGCGACCTTCGTCCGCAGCGTCCTCATCGCTGCTGCCGGGCCGGATCCCGCAGCACGGCGCGCGCCTTGAGCAGCATCTCCTCGTACTCGTCGACCGGGTCCGAGTCGAGCACGATCGCTCCGCCCGCGCCGATGAGGACGGTGTCGCGCCAGAAGACGGCCGTCCGGATCACGATGCTGAGGTCGGCCGACCCGTTGTAACCGAAGTAGCCGAGCGTCCCGGAGTAGACGCCGCGGGCCTCGGACTCCAGCCGGTCGATGATCTCGACCGTGCGCAGCTTGGGCGCCCCGGTCATCGAGCCGCCCGGGAAGCTCGCCTTCACGCAGTCGATGGCGCTCACCGCCGACCGCAGCCGCCCGCGGATCGTGGAGACCAGTTGGTGCACGGTGGCGTACGACTCGGTCGCCATGAACTTCGGGACGTGCACGCTCCCGACCTCGCAGACCTGGCCGAGGTCGTTGCGCACGAGGTCGACGATCATGAGGTTCTCGGCCCGGGTCTTCGCGCTGCGGGCCAGGTCCAGCCGTCGGGACTCGTCGGTCGCGGGATCGTCGCTGCGGGCCGCGGTGCCCTTGATGGGCTTGCTCTCGACCATCTGGTGGCGGTCGATCCGCAGGAAACGCTCAGGCGAGGAGCTCAAGATCCGCAGTTCGCCGAACCGCAGGAACGCGCTGTAGGGAGCCGGGTTGGTACGTCGCATCCGCAGGTAGAAGGCGAGGTCGTTGCCCGGGACCGCGGTCCGCAGCATGTTGGTCAGGCAGATCTCGTAGCTCTCCCCCGCTCGCAGCTGCCGGTGGCACTCGGCGATGTCGGCGAGGTAGGTCTCCCGGTCCCGCACGAAGGACGCCGGGACGTCCACATCGGGGCTCCGGCCCGGCTCGGCCGGCACCGGGCCCACCTTCTCGAGCGCGTCGACGGCCGAGGCCGTGCGGGCCAGCCAAGCATCGGCTTCGAGGACGGACGCGGCCCCCGGCCGGCACAGCGCCACCAGGTAGGTCCGGTGCTCGACATGGTCGACGACGACGAGCCGGTCGGCGCGCATCCACTTCGCGTCGGGAGTCTCGGCCTTGTGACGGTTGACGAAGCCGCAGTGCTCCTTCATCTCGTATCCGAAGTAGCCGACGTACCCGCCGTTGAAGTCGAACGGCACGTCCAGCTCGACCCGTGACTCGGCCAGACGCCAGCTCAGGACGTCGAAGATGTTCCCCTCGACCAGGCTCTGGACGCCGTCCGGAGAGTCCACGACGACCGCGTCGTCGGTCACCGAGTAGCTCAGCACCTCGCTGAGCGGGCCCGAGGCATCGCCCAGGTACGAGAACCGCGCCAAGCCGCGTTCGCAGCGATTGCTGTCGAGCCAGAACGAGTGGGAACTGTCGCGGTAGAGACCGACGTAGACCGTCTCCGCGTCGACCTCGCGTTCCAGGGTCGACACGCGGATGACGAACGAGCCCGCCCCGTCCGGGCGGGCCACCGGCGAGCTCCGGCGCCCGGTGCTGCGGCGCCGGGTCAGGTCGCGGAAGTTCTCGAGGATCCGGGCGCCGTGCTCGGAGGCCACCGACTCGGGGTGGAACTGCACACCCCAGTGCAGCCGGCCGGTGTGGCGGATGCCCATGATCTCGCCGTCCTCGGCCCAGGCGATCGCCTCCAGGGACGTCGAGGCCAGGGAGTCCACGGCGAGGGAGTGGTAGCGCACTGCGGTGAAGTCCTGGGGCAGACCTTCGAAGACGCCCTGGTCCAAGTGGGTGATCCGCGAGAGGTGGCCGTGCCTCGGCATGCTGGCTGAGCGCACTTTGGCCCCGTGGAACAGGGCGATGCCCTGGTGGCCGAGGCAGACCCCGAGCACCGGCAGGTTCGGCAGCGACAGCGGCCGGGCGGCGTCGCCGAAGTCGCGCCCGTCCGCGGGGTGACCGGGCCCCGGGGAGATCACCACGTTGTCGAACCGGGTGAGGAAGCTGTCGTCCCTCAGCGCCGGGTCGTCATTGCGGACGACCACCGGTTCCACGCCGTTGACCTGCGCAATCAGCTGGAAGAGATTGTAGGTGTAGGAATCGTAGTTGTCCACCAGCAACGTGCGCACATGACCGGCGGACGGCTTCACTTCGCCGGCCGGATTCGCAGACTGCACCGGGCCTCCAGACGACGATCAATTACCCGCGAAAGGGAACGTCCAATGCTTGCCCAGACACAACTGGGCCGCCAAGCACCGGTACCGGATCTAGGGGTCGGCCGAATCATTCCTAGGGGCTGCCCATCGGGGGCAGATATCCCCTATTGACATTGTCCGGACGCCACCAGAAGCATGAGCAGCGATCAATTCCCGGGGATTCGGAGACGAGACCGTGCGTGATTCCACCGAGAAAGATCTCGTTGTCGGCACCACGTCCGGGCCGGTGCGCGGTTTTCTCGACCGGGGGGTGCCCAACTGGCGGGGCGTGCCCTACGCGCGCGTCGAGCGGCGTTTCCGGCCGGCGGTGCCAGTGGCGCCGGGCGAGGAGATCGAGGCCACCGGGTGGGGACCGGTCAGTTGGCAGTTGCCGATCCAGCTGAGCCGGGGCCTCTACCGCCTCCCGATGGACGACCTCGTGGAGAACGAGGACTGCCTCAACCTCAACGTGTGGTCCCCCGGCCCGCGGCCAGACGGACCCCTGCCGGTCCTGGTCTGGTTCCACGGGGGCAGCCGGGTGAACGGCAGCGCCAGCAGCTGGATCGACCCGTGGCACTTCGCCGCCCGGCACGGTGCCGTCGTGATCACCGCGAACTACCGTCTCGGCCCGTGGGGCTGCCTCTACCTGGGCGGCCACGACCCGGACTTCGCGGACAGCGCCAACCTCGAGGTCCTCGACCAGGTCATGCTGCTTCGCTGGATCAGGGACAACATCGCCGGCTTCGGCGGCGACCCCGGCAACGTCACGCTGTTCGGCATGTCTTCCGGCGGTTGCGACATCGCGACGCTGCTCGGCACACCCGCGGCCCAGGGGCTGTTCCACCAGGCGGCGATCTACAGCGGCAACGCCGAGGTGCCCATGTCCGAGGAGGCCGCGGTGCGCTTCACCGAGGAGTTCCTCGGCGCGGCCGGGCCACTGGCGAACTCACCCGATGACCTGACCCGACTCCCGAACGTGGGGTTGCGGCACATCCACGGGAAGCTACTCGAACGGGGGGTCTCGGTCCGATACCGGCCTTTCGTCGACGGCACGGTCGTACCCCGGCCGCCGCTGGAGACGATCCGCGCGGGGGGCATTGCCGACGTGCCCGTGCTGATGTCGGTGACGTCGGACGAGGCTGGCATCTTCGTCGCCATGGGCGACGCGGTCTTCGACCGCGCCTACGAAGCGGTGGCCACGGGTGATTCCACGGCCGACCGGGACGCGAAGACCAGGCTGCTCTCCGAGAAATATTTCTGGGAGCCCACCGACCGATTGCTGCAGGCCGCCCACCAAGCCGGTCGGAAGGTGTGGCTGCAGAAATACTGCTACGCGCCGACCAACTCGAACCTCGCGGCCCAGAACCCTTCCATCGCGGATCGCCCGGTGCACGGCACCGACATGGCGTCATTGTTCGTCGACACCGAGGGAAACGACGGAGCGGAGACCGACCGGCTGGTCGGGGCGCAGGAGCAGAACGCCCTGATCGCGCTGGCCCGGGACGGGCGTCCGCCTTGGCCGGAATGGTCTCCGCAGGCGCCGGTGACGTACGAGATCACGGCGCCATCGAACGTCGGCGCCCGGTAGGCGCCGGCCGAGACGAACTCCCGCCCCCGGTAGCTGCCCTCGACGACTTCCCCGCCACCGAAGGTGTCCACCAGCCGGGGCGCCGAGGCCGGGTCCGATCTGCCCGGGCGACCCGGGAACGCTGATCGCGGTGTCGCGCCTGGGGTTGTCCGGGAGGCACGAGCGCCCTAACGACCTGCCGCCGCAACGCCCGGAACACGGAGAGGCGATGACTGACACTCTGCAGCATGACCCGGCTGCCGCGTACGACCTGAACGACCGCTACCGGACCGGTGCGGAGCCCCGGCTGCTGACCGGGGTACAGGCTATCGCGCGGCTGCTCGTCGAGCAGCACGAGCTGGACCGGCGCCACCACCGTCGAACGGCCGCGTTCGTGTCGGGCTACCAGGGCAGCCCACTGGCGGGCGTCGACCGGTTGCTCGCCGGCATGCCCGACGTCCTGGCCGCGAATGACGTCACGTTCGTGCCCGGCTTCAACGAGGAACTCGCGGCCACAGCGGTCTGGGGTTCCCAGACCGATCTCCCGATCGGCACCTCGCGCTACGACGGCGTGGTCGGCATCTGGTACGGCAAGGGGCCAGGTCTGGACCGCGCCACCGACACGCTCCGGCACGCGAACATGTTCGGAGTCAACCCGAATGGCGGCGTGCTGCTGCTCGTCGGCGACGACCCGGCCGGCAAGTCCTCGTCCATGCCCGCGGTCAGCGAGCGGTCCCTGGCCGCGCTCGGGATCCCCGTACTGTTCCCGCGCAACGCGGCCGAGATCATCACCCTGGGACTGCACGGAATCGCCCTGTCGCGGACCTCGGGCTGCCTGGTGGCGCTGAAGATCGTCACGGACGTCGCGGATGGCGCCTGGACCGTGGACGACACCGTCTCCCGAGTGGAGATGGCCACTCCGCCGACCCCCTGGGACGGCCGGCCTTGGACCTATCGGCAGCGGACCGTCGACCTCACCCCGGGCCACCTCCAGTCGGCCGAGGCGGACCTGTACGGCCCGCGCTCCGCGACGGTCCTCGCCTACGCGGCCGCCAACAAGCTCAACCCGGTCGAAGTCGATCCGGCCACCCCCACCATGGGTCTGATCGCCTCTGGGAGCACCTACGACGCGCTCCGCCAGAGCCTTCTCGACCTCGGTGTCGATGACGTCCAGCTGAAGGAGTCCGGCGTCCGGGTCATGCGGATGGCCATGATCCACCCGGTCGATCAGGCCGCCGTGCGGGGGTTCGCCGCCGGGCTCGAGGAGATCCTCGTCGTGGAGGACAAGACCGCGTTCCTCGAGACGCACGTCCGCGATGCGCTCTACGGGACCGCCCACGCTCCCCGAGTCCTCGGGAAGCGCGACTCCGAAAGCCGGCCGCTCATCCCGCACGACGGCGAGCTGACCGCCGGGCGGTTGGCGGGCCCGCTGCGCCGCGTCCTCCGCGACCGCGTCCCGCTCGCCGCCCCGGCCCCTGGACCGATCCAGCTCCCGCTGCTGAGCGCCTCGCGCGCGCCGTACTTCTGCAGCGGGTGCCCGCACAACCGCTCGACTGTGCTGCCCGAGGGCTCGATCGGCGGCGGGGGCATCGGCTGCCACGCGATGGTGACGCTCGAGGCACGGCAGACGTCATCCGTCATCGGGATCACCCAGATGGGCGGCGAAGGTGCCCAGTGGATCGGCCAGGCGCCTTTCACCGACGTCCCGCACATCTTCCAGAACGTCGGCGACGGAACCTACTTCCATTCCGGGCAGCTCGCCGTCCAGGCGTGCGTCGCCGCCGGGGTCGACATCACCTACAAGCTGCTCTACAACGAGGTCGTCGCCATGACCGGTGCCCAGGACGCCGAGGGCGCCCTCCCGGTCGAAGCGCTGACCCACAAGCTTGCCCGCGAAGGCGTCAGCCAGATCATCGTCTGCGCCGACGAGCCGGAGCGCCATCGCCGCCGCAAGCTGGCCAAGGGCACGCTGTTGTGGCACCGGGACCGGCTCGACGAGGCCCAGCGGGTGCTGCGGGACATTCCCGGCGTCACCGTGCTGATCTACGACCAGCACTGTGCCGCGGACGCCCGGCGTCAGCGCAAGCGCGGGAAGCTCCCCGCGCGCACGACCAGGGTCGTCATCAACGAAGCCGTCTGCGAAGGCTGCGGCGACTGCGGCCGCAAGAGCAATTGCCTGTCGGTGCGCCCGGTCGACACCGAGTTCGGCCGCAAGACCCGCATCGACCAGACCTCCTGCAACACCGACTACAGCTGCCTCGACGGCGACTGCCCCTCCTTCGGCACCGTCGAGATCGACTCCGACGCCCGGCAGGAGCGCCGGAAAATCCCCGCTCCGCCGACGGTCCCGGCTCCCGCGTCGCCCGGACCATCGCGCCCTCAGGACGTCTTCCTCGCGGGCATCGGCGGCACCGGCATCGTCACCGTCAACCAGGTGCTCGCCATCGCCGCAGCCCTGGCGGGATACGAGGTCGAGACACTGAACCAGACCGGACTGAGCCAGAAGGCCGGGCCCGCCACCGGTCACCTGCGTTTCTCCGATAACCACCTCCAGCCCTCCAACCGCATCTCACCGAGCGCTTCGACCTGCATCCTCGCCTTCGATCTGCTCACCGCGGCCGAACCCCACAACCTGGCCCAGGCAAATCCCGCCACGACCATCGCCATCGCATCGACCAGCGAGACACCGACCGGCGACATGGTGTACGACCTGACCGTCAGCTATCCGTCCGCGGACGAGCTGGCCGCGCGCCTGGATTCGATGACCGCGGAGCTCCATACGCTCGACGCGGTCGGCGCCGCGGAGACGCTCTTCGGGAACACCGCAGCCGCGAACTTCCTCGTCGTCGGTGCCGCCTACCAGAGCGGCGCACTACGAATCCCCGCCGACGCCATCGAGAAGGCCATCGGCATCAACGGGGTCGCCGTGGCCGCCAACGTTGCGGCTTTCCGCTGGGGGCGCGCCGCCATCGCACTCCCCGACGCCTTCGCCGCCGCGGTCGCACCCAGGAAACAAGCGAACGACCCGATCTCGCTTCCGGCGCCGGCCGCAACGTCGCTCGACGGCGAGGTCCGGCGCCTCGTGGAACTTCGGGCCGCCGAGCTGGTTGCCTACCAGGACGTCAAAACCGCCGTGAACTACATCGACTTCGTCCAACGAGTAAGGGACGCGGAGTGTGCTGTCACCACGGAGACCGGCTTCAGCGAGGCCGTCGCGCGTTACCTGTTCAAGCTCACGGCATATAAGGACGAGTACGAGGTCGCCCGTCTCCTCACCGCCCCCGGGTCGACTGAGGCAGCGACAGCCCAGTTGCCCGGGAGCGCTCGCGTGACTTTCCGGCTCCACCCTCCCTTTCTTCGCGCGCTGGGACGAAAGAAGAAGGTGGAATTCCGACCGCGGTCCCACGGCGCGCTGCGCCTGCTGGCCAGGCTGAAGAAACTGCGTGGGACCCCGTTCGACGTCTTCGGGTACGCCTACGTCCGGCGGATCGAGCGCGCCTTGGTCGCACACTACCGCCAGCTCATCACCACCCTGACCGAAAGCCTCACGTCGGAGAACTACGAGCGAGCGGTCCGCATCGCCGGCCTGCCCGACCTCGTCCGGGGCTACGAAAGCGTCAAACTCGCGAACGTCGCCGCCTACCGAGAACTCCTTGCGGCCGAGGGCATCGATGTCGAGGGCCTGGCGTGACCGCGGAGCACCACGTCAGGCATGCTTGGCAAACTGAGCGATAGTCGTGGACTTCGTGCGAACGGTGCCTCCGAAGCCGTCGATGACCTGCCCCAATCCCGTCAACAACGCATGGCGCTTGGCAGGTTCGAGCCGCATGTGGTCACTGTGGGTGGAAACGAGTCCCACCCACTCCGCGGAGGTGAACTCGAGACCCCAGAGGTAGGTTGCCGCATCGACGGAGACGAAGGCCTCGTACCCAGCCAGCGGATCGATGGGCTCATCCGGGTTCTTGGGGACGTACCCGCCCATGCGGACGGCCGGCGCGTACTCCTGGTAGAGGGGGCCAAAAGCCTCGAGCACGGTGGCGTCCAGCTCGTGGTAGGTCCAGAAGCGGGCGATGATGCCTCCCGGCTTCAGCAGTTCAGCCGCTCGCTCGCCGCCCCGCTCCGGATCGATCCAGTGCCATGCGTCGCCCGTGACAATGAGATCGAATCGACGTCCGGCATCTTCCCAGTCTTCGAACCCGGAGACCTCAACGGACACGCCATGTTCCCGAGCCACCTCGGCCATCCGGGCGTCGGGCTCGACACCGAGTACATCGAGCCCACGTTTCGCCAGGGCGACCGAGACTTTCCCGGTGCCGCAGCCGACATCGAGAACCTCCGACGGCCGGAGTGCAGCGAGGAAGTCCAGCAGTTCTTCCGGAAATCCTGGGCGAAAGCGATCGTACTGAATCGCCAGCGCCCCGAAACCTTCCGCGAAGTCACGTTCAAGATAGGGCTTCTGGAGAAATGTCATGCAGTGGCCCCCGTACGGAGCGGTCGAATCGACACGTTGTATCTTACCCACTTCCGAGGATCGCGGTTCCCTGTGCGCCGTGCCGGGCCGGTGCGATCTCACGTTCCAGGTGCCACAGCCGGGTCGGGTAG
>NZ_CAKJTM010000086.1:0-4251 GCF_917627345.1 Protofrankia sp. CiP3
GCACCGGCACCGGCCCCGGTGCCGCGGCCGGGCAGTCCGCGGCCGGCGAGCAGCGGTGGGAGCGCGTCCTGGTGCGCGTCCCCAGAGCCCGTGGCCAGCAGCTGGCCGTTGCGCTCAAGGCGGCGCGCGGCGTGCTCGACGCCCGCCGGTCCGCGCCGGTCCGGGTCATCCTCGACCCGGTGGCCTTACTGTGACAGGCGGCTGTGCCGGGCGCCGTGCCAGAGTTGACCGGCGGGTGCGCGGGCCATGGTGTTTTCGCGCCCGTGGGCACTTGGTCCTACCGTGGAAGCCCGTAGCATGGATTCTCTTCATCGGGTGTGGCCGCGATCGGGTGTGGCCGCGCGGCCACAGCGCTCGACAGGTGTGTATCCGGAAGGGGTGCGACAGTGACGGTCCGGGAGATCCGACTGTTGGGGGACCCGGTGCTGCGGACGGTGGCCGATCCTGTCACCACGTTCGACAAGGAGCTCCGCCGGCTCGTCGCGGACCTCACCGACACGATGCACGAGGCGGACGGGGTCGGGCTGGCGGCGCCGCAGCTCGGGGTGTCCCTGCGGGTGTTCGCCTATGACGTGGACGGCGAGGTGGGGCACCTCGTCAACCCACTGCTGGGGCCGTTCAGCGAGGAGCTGATGGATGGCGAGGAGGGCTGTCTTTCCCTGCCCGGCATCGCGTTCGAGCTGAAACGGCCGGAGCGGGTGCTGGCCGTCGGCCAGAACGTCCACGGCGACCCTGTCGCGATCGAGGGTAGTGGCCTGCTGTCACGCTGCGTCCAGCATGAAACCGATCATCTGGATGGTGTGCTGTTCATCGACCGGCTGGACCGGGCCACGAAGAAGGCCGCGATGAAGGCGATCCGCGAGGCGCAGTGGGCAGGGCAGGCCCCTCCCACGGTGAAGACCTCGCCGCATCCGCTGTTCGGGCGCGCCCGCTGATGCGGCTGGTGTTCGCCGGCACCCCGGCCGCCGCGCTGCCGAGCCTGCGGGCGTTGCTCGACTCGCCCCGCCATGAGGTCGTCGCGGTGGTGACCCGCCCGGACCGACCGGCCGGCCGCGGCCGCAAGGTCGCCCACTCGCCGGTGCGGGCACTCGCCGAGGAGGCCGCGGTGGAGGCCCTGGTGCCCGAACGCCCACGCGATCCCGCTTTCCTCGCGCGTCTCGCCGAGCTGGCGCCGGAGTGCTGCCCGGTGGTGGCTTACGGAGCGCTGCTCCCGCGGGCCGCCCTCGACATCCCCAAGCACGGCTGGATCAACCTGCACTTCTCCGTGCTCCCGGCGTGGCGCGGCGCCGCCCCGGTGCAGCATGCCCTGCTCGCCGGGGACGAGGTGACCGGCGCGTCGGTCTTCCAGATCGAGGAGGATCTCGACAGCGGCCCGGTCTACGGGACGCTCACCGAGACCATCGGCGATCATGATACCGCCGGTGACCTGCTGGAACGGTTGGCCGACGCGGGCGCCAGGCTGCTCCTGGCGGTACTGGACGGCATTGACGGCGCGGCTGTGCGGGCCCGGCCGCAGGTGGCCGAGGGCGTGTCGATCGCGCCCAAGCTGACCGCGGCCGACGTGCGCGTCGACTGGTCCGCGCCGGCCCTCCACGTCGACAGGCTGGTTCGGGCGGCCACACCGGCACCTGGTGCCTGGACGACCTTCCGCGATCATCGGATCAAGCTCGGTCCGGTGCGGCCGTGCTCCACCTCGGGGGACCCGCTGATCCCCGCACTGGGGCCCGCGCAGATCGGCGTGTCCGCCGGGCACGGGGAGATCACCGTCGGTACCGGCGGCGGGGCGGTCCTGCTGGGTGAGGTGCGCCCCGAGGGCCGTGCGTCCATGACCGCCAGCGCGTGGGCTCGTGGCGCCCGGTTGACTGACCGTGAAAGGTTCGTGTGAGCAGGGCTACCACCACCGGCTCCCCAGCCGGCTCCTCCGCCGGTTCCCCGGCCGGCTCCACCGCGCGGGGGCGTGCCCGCTCACCACGGGCGGTCCCGGCGGATCCCGCGCGGTTGCTCGCCTGGGAAGTCCTGCGAGCGGTGGACGAGCGCGGTGCCTACGCGAACCTGCTGCTTTCGGCCCTGATCGCGCAGCGCCAGCTCCCGCTCCGGGACCGGGGGTTCGCCACCGAGCTGACCTACGGCACGCTGCGTGCGACGGGCGTCTTGGACGCGCTGCTCGCAACGGTCACCAGCCGTCCGGTGGACGCCGTGGACCCGAAGGTGCGCGACGCCCTGCGGCTCGGCGCCTACCAGCTGCTCTACACCCGGGTGCCGCCGCGTGCGGCGGTCGCGTCAACCGTTGACCTGGTCCGCCACACCAGCGGCGAGCGGCCGGTCCGATTCGCCAACGCGGTCCTGCGGCGGGTCGCGTCGCGGGTGGACGAGACCGGCGGTGACCTCGCGGCCCTGCTCGCCGCGCCGAGCTACGAGGACGACCCGATCGGTCATCTCGCGTTGGTCACCGCCCATCCGCGCTGGGTGGTCGAGGCGTTCGCCGCGGCGCTGGGCGGCGACTTGGCCGAGACCCGCTCGGCGCTGGCGGCCGACGACCAACGGCCGACCACCCATCTGGTCGCGCGGCCCGGTCTGATCGACGCCGAGGCGCTGCTGGACGCGGTCCGGGACGGGGGCCTGGCGGGTGCGCCCGGCCTGTGGTCGCCGTACGCGGTCCGCCTCGCCGGTGGTGATCCGGGACGGCTCGCGGAGGTCACCGACGGCCGGGCCGGTGTACAGGACGAGGGCAGCCAGCTGGTCGTGACGGCACTGTCGAGGGTGGCGACGCAGGGTACGGACACCGGGGTGAGCGTCGACCTGTGTGCCGGCCCTGGCGGCAAGACCGCCGTACTGGCCGGTCTGCTGCCCGCGAGCAGGCTGGTCGCGCTGGAACCGCGGGCCGCGCGGGCCAGGCTGGTGACCCAGGCGGTGGCCGGCCGGTCCAACGTTCTGGTGACC
Organism: Protofrankia sp. CiP3; assembly: GCF_917627345.1. NCBI lineage: Bacteria > Bacillati > Actinomycetota > Actinomycetes > Frankiales > Frankiaceae > Protofrankia > Protofrankia sp. CiP3. The sequence continues at coordinate 2,941 of NZ_CAKJTM010000086.1, forward strand.
CGGGCGGACGGCCGTAGGCCGCCGCTACGGCCAGGGAGCGTCGACCGGGTGCTGGCGGATGTCCCCTGCACCGGTCTCGGAGCGCTGCGACGCCGGCCCGAGGCCCGCTGGCGCCGTGCGCCCTCCGACGCCGTGGTGCTGTCCCGTCTCCAGCGGCTGCTGCTGACCGCGGCCCTTGACCTGGCGCGTCCCGGCGGTGTCGTCGCGTACGTCACCTGTTCGCCGCATCCGGCGGAGACCACCGACGTCGTGACGGACGTGGCCGCGCGGCGCGCTGACGTGTCCGTTCTGGACGCCCGGGTGTTCCTGCCCGAGGTGGGCGCTCTCGGTGACGGCCCGTTCGTGCAGCTGTGGCCGCACCGGCACGGCACCGACGCGATGTTCCTTGCCCTCCTGCGCCGCACCTAACTGACTGCTGGGCGCTCTAAGAAGATCCGCTTCTGCGCATATGCCCTGTGCATGCGCTGGGTGCTGGGTCTGACTGCCGGTGTGTCGGGTGTGCTCATGGGGCCGGCGGGATGACCGAAACCACTGACACCTCGACGTTCACCGGAGCCTGGAGGCCCAGAGCCGGCCGATACGCTCGCAGGCGTGGCCACCGCGCAGATCTACCCGAGCCTGCTCGCCGCCGACTTCGGGCGGATCGCGCAGGCGGCCCTGTCGGTCGAGGGGCACGCCGACTGGTTGCACGTCGACATCATGGACTACCACTTCGTCCCCAACCTGGCGCTGTCGCCGGATACGGTGACCGCGTTGCGCATGGTCACCGCAACCCCGCTTGACTGCCATTTGATGATCTCCGATCCGGACCGCTGGGCCGCCGGCTATGCCGAGCGGGGCGCGGCCAACGTCACCATCCACGCTGAGGCCGTCAGCGACCTGCCTCGTACCACCGATGCCATCCGGGCGGCCGGCGCGCGCACCGGCCTGGCGGTGAAACCGGCTACTCCCGTCGAGCGTTACATCGATGACCTGCATCGCTTCGACCTGCTGCTGCTGATGACCATCGAGCCGGGGTTCGGGGGGCAGACGTTCATGGACGAGGTCCTGCCGAAGATCGCGGCGGCGCGGCGGCTGCTGGACGACCGCAGCCTCGATCTGTGGCTGCAGATCGACGGTGGGGTCAATGCCGACACCGTCGAGCGGGCCGCCGAGGCCGGGGTCGATGTCTTTGTCGCCGGCACCGCCGTCTACGGCGCGGACGATCCCGCGGCAGCGGTTGAATCGCTGCGGGCGCAGGCGCTGCGGGCATCGCCGCGGCTGGTCGCGCCCGGCGTGCCGACAACCTGACCGCCTGACCGCCATGCCAGC
>NZ_CAKJTM010000086.1:4552-20035 GCF_917627345.1 Protofrankia sp. CiP3
GGGCGGCGGTGCCTGGTGCTTCGGACGGATTCCGCGCGCCCATGCGGCTTTCATGTGCAAGACTCGGGCAGGTAGTTGTAGCAGCACGCGCGCTCCGGGGTCGGTGAAACTCCGAGCCGGCGGTGACAGTCCGCGACCCGTCCGCAGCCAGCGGCCGGTGGACCCGGTGAAATTCCGGGACCGACGGTGAAAGTCCGGATGGGAGGACGCGCGCGGGCGTGTGCCGTCCGGCGGTTATCACCGTCGCGCACGGTCCGTCCGGCGCCTGTGCGCTGGCGGCGTCCCGCGTGCTTACCCCTTGTCTCGGACGTGGTGCCGACACAAGGGGGAACACCAGGAATGTTCACCGGCATCATCGAGGAACTCGGCGTCGTCGCGGCCGTCGAGCCGCGCCCGGCCGCCGCTCGGCTCGTCATCAGCGCGGCCAGGGTGCTCGAGGACGTCAGCGAGGGCGCGTCCATTGCGGTCAACGGGGTCTGCCTGACCGTCACCCGCTGGTTTCCCCAAGGCGGCGGGCAGGCCTTCGCCGCCGATGTCATGCAGGAGACCCTCACCCGTTCGGCTCTTGGTGGACTGTCCGTCGGGGACGCCGTCAACCTCGAGCGCGCGGTGCGCCTGGCCGATCGCATCGGCGGCCACCTCGTGCAGGGGCATGTGGACGGCGTCGGTGTGGTGGTTGACCGACAGCCGAGCACCGCTGTGCCGGCCGCCGGCAGCGCCACGGAAGATGATCGAGCCGCCGGTGGCGGGGCGGTGCCCCAGTGGGAGATCGTGCGTATCAGCCTGCCGCCGGGCCTGGACCGCTACCTCGTCGAGAAGGGGTCCATCACGGTTGACGGCGTCAGCCTGACGGTGGTTGATGTCACCGCGGCGACGGCGTCGACACCGGCCTCGTTCACCGTGAGCCTGATCCCGACGACGTTGCGGACGACCACCCTCGGCCGCCGCGTGGTGGGGGAGCGGGTCAACCTCGAGGTCGACGTGCTGGCGAAGTACGTCGAGAAGCTCACCGCCGCGCGTCACACGACCGGCGTGGGGCAGCCCTTCATCCCCACCGCCACGATTCGGAGCGGAAGCGAACAACTGTCATGAGCACATCCCTGGCAGCCGGCGACGCACGCCTGGCCTCCATCGACGAGGCGGTGGCGCAGATCGCCGCCGGCCGGCCCGTCATCGTCGTCGACGACGCGGACCGCGAGAACGAGGGCGACCTGATCTTCGCGGCTGAGCTGGCCACCCCGGAGCTGTTGGCGTTCACGGTCCGCTACACCTCGGGTGTGATTTGCGCACCCATGGACGGGGCTGACGCCGACCGGCTGGATCTCGGCCAGATGGTCCCGCGCAACACCGATCGGATGGGTACCGCGTTCACCGTCTCCGTCGATGCCCGCGACGGGGTGACGACCGGTATCTCAGCCGCTGACCGGGCACGTACGATCAGGCTGCTGGCCGATCCCGCGACCACCGCCGCGGACCTCACCAAGCCCGGCCACGTGTTCCCCCTGCGGGCGAAGGCCGGCGGCGTGCTGCGCCGTCCCGGCCACACCGAGGCGGCAGTCGATCTGGCCCGGCTGGCCGGGCTGCGTCCCGCCGGGGCCATCTGTGAGATCGTCAACGACGACGGGAGCATGGCCCGGCTGGCGGAACTGATGAAGTTCGCCGCTGAGCACGGGCTGTTAGTGATCTCGATCGCCGACCTGGTGGCCTACCGGCGCCGTAGTGAACGGCACGTCGAGCGGGTCGCCGAGGCGGCGATCCCGACCCGTCACGGGGAGTTCCGGGCGTTGTGCTACCGCAGCGTCATCGAGGACATCGAACACGTGGCGCTGGTCAAAGGCGACATTTCCGGCGGCCGTGACGTGCTTGTGCGGGTGCACAGCGAATGCCTGACCGGGGACATCTTCGGATCGCGGCGCTGCGACTGCGGGACGCAGCTCGACGCCGCGTTGCGCATGATCTCGCTGGAGGGCCGGGGTGTGGTGCTCTACATGCGGGGGCACGAGGGCCGGGGCATCGGTCTCATCCACAAGCTCCGGGCATACCAGCTACAGGACGCCGGGCACGACACCGTCGACGCCAACCTCGCTCTCGGGCTGCCCGCCGACGCCCGCGACTACGGCACGGGTGCCCAGATCCTGGTGGATCTCGGGGTTCGGACGATGCGCCTGCTGTCCAACAACCCGACCAAACGGGCCGGGCTCGAAGGCTACGGCCTGGAGATCGTCGAGCGGGTCGCGCTGCCGGTGAACTTCACCCCCGAGAACCTGCGCTACCTCACCACCAAAAGGGACCGGATGGGACATGATCTTCCGGGTCTGCCGAAAGCGGTCGGAGCCTGTGCCGATGTCCCGCACCATCGGGTCCCGCCGGCCGGAGCCGCGGAGACCGATCTGGTGATGGCGGACGTGTGCCAGGGAGAGCCGGCGTGAGCGGCACCGGCTCGCCGTCGACACCCATCCCCGATGGCGCGGGCCTGCGGCTGGCCGTGGTGGCGGCCCGGTGGCACGGTGAGATCACCGATGCCCTGCTGGACGGGGCCCTGCGGGCGGCCAAGGATGCCGGCGTCGCCACACCGGTGGTGGTCCGGGTGCCCGGCGCGGTGGAACTCCCCGTCGTCGCCGCGGCGCTCGCCGCCAGTCACGACGCGGTGGTGGCGCTGGGAGTGGTGATCCGCGGCGGTACCCCGCACTTCGACTACGTCTGCCAGTCGGTGACCGCCGGACTCACCCGGGTCGCTCTCGACACCGGTGTCCCGATCGGGTTCGGCGTCCTGACCTGCGACACGGTCGAGCAGGCACAGGACCGCTCCGGGCTGCCCCCGGCCACGGAGGACAAAGGGCGGGAGGCCGCCTTCGCCGCGCTGGAGACCGCGAAGGTCCTGCGGGGGCTGCGACATCCGTAGTTCCCGTGTGTTCTGTTCGTGTCCGGTTCCGTTCGTATCCGGTTTCTTTTCGTGTCCGGTGCCGCTCCACGTGTTGCCTGAATCGGTCAACTCGCCCGAAGCTGTCGCGAACGGCCGGAACTCTGATTCGCTCTCAGCGGTCGGTTAGCTTGTAACTCGGCCCGGTGACAGGGACTCTTATCCGTAATGGATACCGCATACCGTGTTCTCAGCGCCGCCGGAGGTCCCGGTGAATCGGGGGGCCACCATATTCCGGCGGTAGGCCCCGGCTATGGGCTGCGGGGTCCCCGTGGGGACGGGAGGCGGTGGTGAGCGCGATGACAGCGCGAGGACGGGACGAGGACGGTTATCGGCCGGATCTCCCAACGCCCCGGTCGGGCGCGCGGGGGGAAATCGGCCAGGTTCCGGATGCCGGTGATGCCCTCGAGATCCAGCCCGGCACGGTGTTCGCGGCGGATGTCGGTGACGCTCGGCCCGTGTCTCTGCTCGGTCTGCGCATGCCCAGCCAGGACAACAACCGCGACGCGACCGTGAGCCGGCGAGCAGGCCGGTTACGGGTCGGCACGCACGACGGCGCTCCGTTCGCGGCGCCTGCCCGGTCGGCCCGGCCACGGCAGCCGGCGCCGACTGGTTGGACCCCGGACGTCGAACTCGTCACGTTGGCTGCCGATCAGCCGGCCGCTGATCAGCCGGCCGCCGGTCCGGAAGCTGCTGATCAGGTGCTCGGGCGTTTCCCGGAGACGGTGTCGCCGGAGAGCACCTGGCCCGGCGCCGGCCTGCCGGCGGCCGGGGAAGCCGGCGGTCCAGCCGTGCTGGACGGCAGCACACCCGCCACATCCGCGATCAGCTGTTTGCGGGTACACGTCGGCGGGTTCACCGGGGGCTGCGGGCGCACGGCCGCGGCCGGCCTCGGGATGGCTCTCGCCGCTTCCCGCCATGACCCGGTCATCGCGGTGGACGTGTCCGCCGAGCAGCCAATCCGGGTGCAGGACATGTTGGCGGTCTGGCATCAGGTGGTGCTGGTCGACGGACCGCCTGGCTGGAGCCAGCCGCTGTCCGCGGTGCCGTTCTCCCGGGCCGACACCCTCGTGGTCGCGGTCCGGGCCGATCTTTTCGATCTTTCGGCCGCGGATGACGTGCTGGCGGCGCTCGCCGGTGCTGAGGTTGCCGCCACCGATGCCACCACCGACGCTGCCGCCGGCATCACCCGGATCGGGAGCGGCGTCTCGGTGGTCGTCGTGGAGACGGTCCCGGTCCGCTGGTCCGGTCGGGCCCGCCGTCGCCTCGCCCAGCTCTCCGAACGCGCACGGGCCGTGGTCGTGGTGCCGTTCGATCCGGCTCTGGCCGGCGACGTGTCGTTCACCTGGTCGGCTCTGCGTCGCCGTACCAGAGCGGCCTTTGGCGAGCTTGCCGCCGCCGTGGAGGCCGTATCCGGCTGATCGCGGTCAAAGATGTTCCTGGAGAGCGCCGCAACAGGGGTGTGCCCCAGCCCCACAACGCCGCGTCCCTGTTCTCGGGCGCTTTTAGAGCGCCCGAGAACAGGGCTGTCCGGCTCGCGGCTCCCCGCATCCCGCCCGGCCGCGTTGTCCTCAGTCGGCGCCCACCACCAGGGCGCCTTCCTCCGCCGCCTTGCCGGATCGGGCGCGGATGAGCCGCTCGCTGATCGAACGCCCTATCCTCGGGTGCTCTTAGGATTGACTGGTGAAGCGGGAGCTGCTGACGCCGGCCGGGCAAGGCGATCATGGCGGTGGTAACGGCGCGTTGCGCGCCGCGCTGGACGCGGGGGACGAACACGCGGTCGCGGCCGCGCTGGCCTGGGCCCGGGTTTTCGTCGCGATCGAGGCGCGCATGACCGATGCCGACGCCGTCACCGGGGCCGACAAGACGTCTGAGATGGTTCTGGTAACGCTGCGGGTGCCCTCCGGCGCCACCGCGATCCCGGCGTTCAGCGGTGTTGACACGTTGGCCCGGTGGCGCCAAGCCGCCCGGCCGGTCGCGGTGCCCGGCCACGCCCTGTGCGCCCAGGCGGTGCGGGACGGCCACCGCGCGGTCGTGCTCGACATCGCCGGGCCGGCCATGGCCACCGTCGACGGGGAGCTGCTGAGGCGGGTCGCGGCGGTAGCTTCGGGCGAGGCTGGCCCGCGGCTGGCCGAGCAGCCGCCGGCCCGGCGCCGGTGGTCTCGTCATCGCTCCCGCCCTCCGATGGCGGGTTGACCGGTTTCTGACGGAATATCCACCGCGGCCACTCTGAATATCCGACGGTCAACTGATCGTCGCATCCGACCCGCTCTGCTAGGCTGTCAGTCGACCGCTTGTTATCTGGTTGGCGTCTCGTAGCGGCACCAGCCTGTGGTAACAAGGCCAAGCGGAGGCTTGCCTCCCACCCGACGTCGCATGTTCGGCGGCCGGGTCGCCGGTCGGCCGAGCCGTCTGTGACGGCGTGTCGGCCGGGTGCCCAGCCTCGCTGGGTGCAGGGCTCCGCAGCGGCAGGTCATGCCCGCGCGTCGAGTCCACGGAGGGAACCACATCAGCGCAGAGTCACGTATTAACGACCGGATCAGGGTGCCCGAAGTGCGCCTGGTTGGGCCCGAAGGCGAGCAGATCGGCATCGTCGCCATCGCTGAGGCGATGCGGCTTGCGCAGGAGGCGGATCTCGATCTGGTCGAGGTCGCTCCGACGGCTCGTCCGCCGGTCTGCAAGCTCATGGACTACGGAAAGTTCAAGTACGAGTCCGACCAGAAGCGTCGTGAGGCTCGTAAGAACCAGGTCCAGACGGTCATCAAGGAAATGAAGCTCCGGCCGAAAATCGATCCGCATGACTACGAGACCAAGAAGGGTCACGTGGTCCGGTTCCTCAGGGCCGGCGACAAAGTCAAGATTACGATCATGTTCCGCGGGCGTGAGCAGTCCCGGCCCGAGCTCGGCATCCGCCTTTTGCAGCGATTGTCGACCGATGTCGCGGAGCTCGGCTACGTCGAGGCTCAGCCCAAGCAGGACGGCCGGAACATGACCATGGTGATGGCACCGCACAAGGGGTCCCGGCCCCAGCGCACGCCAGAGCCCGCCGGCCGGGTCTGACCCAGAACGCCATTGATGATCACCACGGATTGCAGGATCTCCAGATGCCCAAGATGAAGACTCACACCGGCGCGTCCAAACGGTTCAGAGTCACCGGTACCGGCAAGGTGATGCGCCGCCGGACCAATCGCAACCACCTGTTGGAGCACAAGTCCAGCCGGCGTACCCGGCGGCTGTACAACGAGGTCACGCTCAGCCCGGCAGACGAAGGACGCATCAAGAAGCTGTTGGCGCGCTGACCGCCGGTCGTCCCCCGACCGCTCCCACCCGCTGGGAGCGGCGCGACGCAGTGCCGACAGTCACGACTGAAGGAGAATTTCCCCCTCATGGCAAGGGTCAAGCGGGCGGTCAACGCCCAGAAGAAACGCCGGACGGTGCTGGAGCAGTCCAGCGGGTACCGGGGGCAGCGCTCTCGGCTGTACCGCAAGGCCAAGGAGCAGGTCCTGCACTCGATGGCCTACTCCTATCGGGACCGGCGGGCTCGTAAGGGTGACTTCCGGCAGCTGTGGATCGCCAGGATCAACGCCGCCGCGCGGCAGAACGGGCTGACCTACAACCGGTTCGTCCAGGGGCTGCGGCTGGCCGAGGTGGAGGTTGACCGGAAGATCCTCGCCGAGCTCGCGGTGACGGACCCGGCCGCGTTCACCGCGCTCGTCGAGGTCGCGCGTGCCGCCCTGCCACCCGCCTCACCGGCCCGTACGCCGGAGACGTCGGCGGCCTGATCGATCGCGTAGGCCGGCGCGTATCCGAATTCATGCTGGTGGTCCCGGACCCGGCTGGCCCGCGTTCGTCGCGGGTGCTCGCCGCGCGGCGCCTGCGCCGCCCGGCGGTCCGCCGTGTCCGCGGTCAGTTTCTGGTCGAGGGGCCCCAGGCGGTCACAGCGGGACTCGCGGTCGGGGCACTACATGAGATTTTCGTGGGTTCGTCGGCGATGAGCAGGTACGCGGCACTTGTGGACGGAGCGGGGATACCGGTGCGCGTCGTGTCGGATGACGCGGTGGCGTCACTGTCCGAGACAGTGAAGCCTCAGGGTGTGGTCGGGCTGGCCGAGTACCCACGCCACCTGGTCGCGGATCTCGCCCACCCCCGGCTGGTGGCGATCTGTCTTGACACACGTGATCCGGGCAACGCGGGGACGATTGTGAGATCCGCGGACGCCGCGGGCGCGGACGCCGTCGTGTTCGCCGGATCGTCGGTGGATCCGTTCGGTGGCAAGGCCGTCCGCGCGTCCGCGGGCAGCATCTTCCACCTGCCGGTGGTGACCGATATCGATCTCGATGATGCGGTCCGCCAGCTGCGGGACCATGGTTGCCGCATCGTCGCCACCACCCCGCTCGCGGCACGGGATCTCGATGCCGCGGCGGACGCGGGGGAACTCGGCGTACCCACCGCGTGGCTGTTCGGTAACGAGGCGCGCGGTCTCCCACGGGCCGACGTGGTGTCCGCGGACGCGGTGCTCCGGGTGCCGGTGTACGGTCAGGCCGAGTCGCTGAATCTTGCGGTGGCGACTGCGATCTGCCTGTACGCGTCAGCGCGCGCACAGGCGAGGCTCGGGTCCGGCACTCAAGGCGCCGGGGGAGGTGGACGGCTGTGACGCACACGGTCACGTCGGCTCCCGACCAAGCTCGCAATCCACCGGCGGACGGAGCACCACTGTCCGGTCCCGGGCCGCGGGCGGATGGGACGCCGTACCTTGAGGTACCCGCCGTGTCGCCAATCTCCTGGGATGATCTCCCAGACGGGATCGTGGTGGTTGACGCCGCCGGCCGGGTGGAGATATTCAACGCCGCGGCCGTGAAGATCACAGGCGTCGCGGCGGTCGCCGCCGTGGGCCGCCATCTCACCGAGGTCCTGCCGTTGCTCGACGAGCGGGGCAACGACTGGTGGGAATGTTCGCGGGTGAGCCGCAACCTGCCGCGGGTGACCGGGCAGCCGGAGCGGCGGCTGACCTTCGCGGGCGCCCAGCACGAACGCGATCTTAATGTCACTGTTCGTTATGTCCGCGTCGAGGGGCGGCTGGCGCAGGTCTCGCTGTCGCTGCGGGACACCGTCAGCCGGGAGCGCCTTGAGCGTAACCGCGCCGACCTGGTGGCCACGGTCGCGCACGAACTGCGTTCCCCGCTGACGAGCGTGAAGGGATTCACCGCCACGCTGCTGGCGAAGTGGGACAGGTTCACCGAAGAGCAGAAGAAGCTCATGCTCAACACCGTCAACACCGACGCCGACCGGGTGACCCGGCTGCTCGCCGAGGTGCTCGACGTCTCGCGGATCGACTCCGGCCGGATCCAGATGCGCAAACAGATTGTGGATCTTGACCAGACGCTGCGCCGGGTCGTCGATGGCAAGGTCGCGGCGGGAGAGGCCACCCGTGACAGGTTTGTGATGCGCACCGAAGGTACGCTGCCGGAGATGTGGTTGGACGCCGACAAGATTGAACAGGTGCTGCACAATCTCGTCGACAACGCGCTGCGCCACGGCGCGGGTACCGTCACCATTGTCATGCGCGGCACGCCGAGCGGAGCCGAGGTGAGTGTGGCGGACGAGGGCGAGGGCGTGCCCGAAGCAAGCGCATCCCGGGTTTTCACGAAGTTCTGGCGAGGCGCGACCCGCGGTAACGGGACGGGCCTCGGGCTCTATATCGCCAGAGCGCTCATCGAGGCGCACGGCGGTACGATCATGGTTGGGCGGGCGCCGGGCGGTGGCGCCGAGTTCCGATTTGCGGTGCCCGCCGGGGCACCCGTCTTCGCCTGAGGCCCGAGCGCCTGAAGCGGAGCCGTGACCCGGCGGGCGCCCCGGCCCGCAGCCCGCACCCGGCCCGCGTGTCCGCCCACCTGTGGTGGACGGCGGCCGGGATCCCACCTGATGGCCGGTCCGGCCATCAATGACCTCAATGAGGATGACCAGCGTGTCACCGTCCCCACCGAGCGCTGACTCGAACCGAGTCGATCCGAACCGAGTCAATCATTCGGACCGTATCGATCCAGGCCGCGCGGACCCGGGCCGGGCCGACGCGGACCAGCTCGGTCCGGACCGGCTTGCCCAGATGTGCGCGCGGGCGGCCACGGAGATCGCCGCCGCGGGCGATCTCGACGAGCTCGCCGCCGTTCGCACGTCGCAGGTTGATGGCCGGTCCGCTCCGCTGATGCTGGCGCGCCGGGTGCTCGGCGCCCTGCCACAGCCGGACCGGGCCGCGGCCGGGCGCCGGCACAACGACGCCACGGCGGCCGTCCGGGAGCTCTACGAGGCAAGACTCGCCGAACTCACCGCCGAGCGTGACGCCCGGGTCCTGGTCGAGGAGCGGGTTGACGTCACCGTCCCGGCGGGCCGCCGCCCGCTCGGGGCACGGCATCCGATCACGACGCTGTCCGATTATCTGGTTGACGTGTTCGTGGCCATGGGTTATGAGGTCGCCGAAGGGCCTGAAGTCGAGCACGACTGGTTCAACTTCGAGGCGTTGAACCTCGGCCCCGATCATCCGGCGCGAAGCTCGCACGACACCCTGTACGTCGACCCGATGGGCAGCGGGCTGCTGCTGCGCACGCACACCTCGCCGGTCCAGGTCCGCGCGCTGCTGTCTCGTCCACTGCCGGTGTATGTGGTGTGCCCAGGGCGGACATACCGCAACGACGCGGTCGACGCCACCCACTCGCCCGTGTTCGGCCAGCTCGAGGGCCTCGCGGTCGACGAGGGCATCACCATGGCCGACCTGCGCGGCACCCTGGACGTGTTCGCCCAGGCGCTGTTCGGGTCGGGCCTGCCCACCCGGCTGCGGCCGTCCTACTTCCCGTTCACCGAGCCGTCGGCTGAGCTCGACGTCGGCTGCTTCGCCTGTCGTGGCGAACCGGACCGCCAGCCGTGCCGGGTGTGCTCCGACGAGGGCTGGATCGAGGTGGGCGGCTGCGGGATGGTCGATCCGAACGTGCTGGTCGCCTGTGGTGTCGACCCGGCCCGCTACAGCGGTTTCGCCTTCGGGATGGGCCTGGAACGCGCGGCCATGATCCGCCATGGCGTCCACGAGATCCGTGACTTCGTCGACGGGGACGTCCGTTTCGGCCGCGTGTTCGAGACGGGGAGCGGGTCATGAAGATTCCCATGTCGTGGCTCCGGGCGACCGTCGCCGGCCTGCCGCCGGCGAAAGTGGTTGCCGAGGCGCTGATCAGAGCCGGTTTCGAGGTTGAGGCCGTCGAGCCCGTCGGCCGTGACATCGCCGGTGTCGTCGTCGGTGAGGTCCGCGCGATCGAGGTCGTCGAGACCAAGAAGAAGAACGTGCGCTGGGTGACGGTCCAGGTGCCGCCGACCGGTACCCGCGGGGTGATCTGCGGAGCTTTCAACTTCGAGGTCGGTGACCGGGTGGCGGTGGCGCTGCCTGGCGCGGTGCTGCCCGGCGGTTTCACCATCACCTCGCGCAAGACCTACGGGCATCTCAGTGACGGCATGATCTGTTCGGTTCGTGAACTCGGCATCGGCGACGACCACGACGGCATCCTGGTGCTGCCGGCTGACACCCCGCTCGGCGTGGACGTTGCCGAACTGCTGGACCTCGCCGACGACGTCCTCGACATCGCCGTCACCCCGGACCGCGGTTACGGCCTGTCCGTCCGCGGGATCGCCAGGGAGGTGGCCACCGCGTTTGGGCTGGCCTTCCAGGATCCGGCCGGGCTGGGCACGGACCGGCCGCTGGCCGGCACCGCGGCCGGAGGGTATCCGGTCGTCGTCGAGGACACCACCGCCTGCACCCGGTATGTCGCCCGGACTGTGACCGGCGTGTCCCCACAGGCACGGACCCCGCTGGGACTCACCCGACGTCTCGCGCTGTCGGGCATGCGGCCTGTCTCGGCACCGGTCGACGTCACCAATCTGATCATGTTGGGCCTGGGGCAGCCCCTGCATGCCTTCGACCGGGCGAAGCTGTCCGGCCCGATCGTCGTGCGCCGCGCCCGCCCCGGTGAATGGCTGGTCACCCTCGACGGGGTCAAACGTGAACTCGACCCGGCGGACCTGGTCATCGCCGACGGTTCCGGACCGGTGGCGTTGGCTGGCGTCATGGGGGGCGCGGCCACCGAGATCTCGGCCGAGACCACTGAGATCCTGATCGAGGCGGCCCATTTCGATCCGGTGGTGATCGCCCGTACGGCTCGGCGCCACCAGCTCGGTTCGGAGGCGTCACGCCGTTTCGAACGCGGCGTTGACCCGGCGCTCGCGCCGGCCGCCGCCGAGACGGCGGTCCGGATGCTCATCGAGCTCACCGGCGCCACGGCCGAGCCGGGGGCTACCGACGTCGACCACCGGCCGGGTCCCGTCACGATCGCCTTCCCGCTGGCCGAGCCGGAGCGTCTGGGCGGACGTCCCTACCCCGCCGAGGCTGTCCGGCAGCGGCTGGTCGACATCGGCTGCGCAGCGGTCGCAGCCGGCACCGGCAGCGGACCCGACGGGCCCGGGGTGCTGGCGGTCACGCCGCCATCCTGGCGCGGTGACCTGACCCGGCCCGCCGACCTCGTCGAAGAGGTCATCCGGCTGGAAGGCTACGACACGATCCCGGTGACCCTCCCGCGGCTGCCCGCCGGCAGGGGCCTCACCCAGGGCCAGCGGCTGCGTCGGGCGGTCGACAGTGCACTCGCCCAGCAGGGCTGCCTCGAGGTCCGCACCGTCCCGTTCGTCGGGGACGACACGCTGACCCAGCTCGGGCTCGAGGCGGACGATCCGCGGGCCGCGGCCGTCCGGGTCGCGAACCCGATCGCTGAGGATGCCGCCAACCTGCGCACCACCCTGCTGCCCGGACTGCTCGCCGCCGCCGTCCGCAACATCGGCCGGGGCCAGGGCGACCTGGCGCTGTTCGAGACCGGTCTGGTGTTCCGGGCCGTTGCCGCCGCCACGCCGCCGACCCCCGCGGTCGATCACCGTCCCAGCGAGGACGAGATCGCCGCGCTGAACGCGGCCCTGCCCGACCAGCCGAGGCTGGTGGCCGTCGTCCTCACCGGTCTGCGGGAACCGGCCGGTTGGTGGGGACCGGGGCGGCCGGCGGATTGGCAGGACGCGGTCGCCGCGGCGCACACCGTCGCGGGTGCTACCGGCCTGGAACTGTCGGTGGCGGCAGACGCGATGATGCCGTGGCACCCCGGCCGGTGCGCGCGACTGACGGTGGCCGGCCCCGAGGCGGCGGATCCGGTCGCGAGCCGGGTCGTCGGGCATGCCGGTGAGCTGCATCCACGGGTGATCGCAGCCTACGGGCTGCCCGCCCGGACCTGCGCGATGGAGCTCGACCTCGACGCGCTGGTCGGGATCGCCTCGTCGCGCCCGCCGATCATGGCGTCCGCGGTGTCCACGTATCCACCCGCTGACCGCGACATCGCGCTGGTCGTCGAGGCGGGCGTCACCGTGGCCCAGGTCACCGCGGCATTGCGGGCGGGTGCCGGTCATCTGCTGGAGGCGCTGACCCTTTTCGACGTCTACGAGGGGGCCCAGATCGGCGGCGGAAAACGTTCGCTCGCGTTTGGCCTGCGGCTGCGAGCGGGGGACCGTACCCTCACCGCGGAGGAGGCGAACGCGGCGCGGGACGCGGCGGTCGCCGAGGCCACCCGGGTAACCGGAGCGACTCTGCGTAGCTGATCTGGAGCGCCCGGCAACAGGGCTGTGGATCAAGGAGCGGGGCTGGGGCGTGGGTACCGCGAGGCTGCGGAGGGAGCCGCCGGAGGCGGTGGGTGGCGACTGACGAGCCCGGGGTACCCGTGCGTCGCGCGGCGATGGGGAGCGATGACGCGAGGCGCGTGCCCAGTCCCGCGATAGCCCGGGACGCCGCGTCCCCTGGCGCCGGTCGCTCTTATCCCGCTCTGGGCCGCAGCCTGGTGCGGCCGGAGCCGAGCAGGCGTGTCCCGAGGAACGGCGCCCGGATGGCGACGAGCGGGCGGGCACCGGCTTGCCGGTCGACCGCGACAGCCAGGCGTCGACGGGCCACGGCGGCCATGAGCTGTTCGGACCGGGCCGGCTCGTCGAGGTCGGCCCGGACGACGCGGGCGAAGGCCATGCCGTCCGCGTACGCTCCGGCGGGTGCGCGGCCGGCGGCGAAGGCGGTGAACCGGGAGCGGAAGCCGGGCAGGCAGGACAGCGCCGGCCATGCTCGGGCAACGGCATCCGTGCGCTTGTGGAGGAGCGCCGTGCGGGTCGCCGCCACGCGGCGTGGGTCGAATCCAGCGGGGATCGGCCCGTCGGCGACGAGCGCCCGCACGAGTTCGGTCTGCGTCCGGCGTAGCCGCGCACGCCCTCCGTCGCCTCCGTCGGCACCGCTGCCGCCGCGGGGAGTCCTGGGGCGTGGCATGGCGTCCGTGACCGGCCCAGCCCCTGGTGGGTGCCCGGAGTACTCGGGGTGCCCGGCGCCGCCCGCGGCGGCAGCGGCGCTGATCGCCTCCAGTTCACCGCCGAGATCCCGGACGGCCGGGTAATGACCATCGCGTTCAAGCATGAACGCATGTGGGCCCGGATATCGCCGCGCCACCTCGCGGACCAGGTCGAGGACCGCGCCGGTGACAGGGTGGACGTGGGTGTCGTGGTAGAGCCCGCCGCGCATGACTCCACCGGCCACGTGGATGTAGGCGATGCGCTCCCACGGTAGCCGGTCGAGGAAGCGGCCGGGGTCGACCCCGTGGTTGACCCGGTCGGCATGCAGGTTGGCGAGGTCCAGCAGCAGGAGCGCACCGGTGCGCTCAGCGATCTCGGTGAGGAACTCGGCTTCGCTGAAGTCCGCGTCCGGCCAGTGCAGCGGCGCGGCGGGATGCTCGAGCGCGAGCGGGACGGGTAGCTCGGCTGACACGGTCCGTACGTTGGCGACCAGCACGTCGAGCGCGTCGCGGGTCCGTGGCACCGCCAGCAGGTGCCCCGCTTCCAGCCCGCCGGCCCGGACGACCGCGACATGCTCGCTGACCAGTGGTGCTTGCAGCCGGTCGGCGACAGTCGCCAGGTGTGCGATCCGCCATGCCTGGAGCGGTTCGGCGCCGCCCAAGCCGAGGCCGACCCCGTGCGGCACGACCGGGACGCCGCGCCCTGCCAGCCGGTCGAGGCCGGCCGGCAGAGGTCCGCGGGTGGGCAGCGCTTCCACGATGACCTCGACGAAGGACAGGTCCGTCCGGCCGGCGATGAAGGTCGCGAGTTCTGGCCGCCAGCCGATCCCCAGCCCGGGTGGCGGCCCGTGGCGGCCGCGCCGCGCACTGTTCCGCGGTGCGGTGGCGGTCATCCGCCGCAGCCACCACCGCCGCAGCCGCCGCCACCGCCACATCCACTACCGCTGCTTGCGTCCCCGCCGCTTGTGTTCCCGCTGGGACGGGCCAGGCCGAGCTGGCTGGCGAGGGCCGGGTCGGTGTCCCAGAGCACGCCCGTGCCGAACAGCGCGAGGGCGAGGGCGCGTTGCCCGGGTACACCGCCGGACCGCAGATCGACGCTGTCGCGGCGGGCCGTGGACAGGGCGGCCTTTCCCCGGCGGGTGATGGCTGGGCGCTGGGCGAGAACCAGTACCGCCACCGCGGTGACGATCAGTTCGACGCAGAGGAGGCCGACCGGCTTGCCCCGGCTGGCGCCCACAGCGGCGCGGATGATCCCGATCGCCGCGAGGAGCAGCAGGGGGATCAGAGCCTGCCGACAGGCATGAGCCTGCGCCCGCGTCGGTACGACTCCCGCGCCCCGCAGGCGGGTACGGCAGGCGGTCACGGCTGGTCCCCGTGACACCAGCGCGTTGAGCGATTCCAGCCGCAGTTCGCCCGCTCGGCGGATGGCGTCGAGCACTTCCCGCTCCAGTGGGGTGGCGTCGGGCGGCAGCGGCGCACCCGTGGTGGTCAACCCGCGCCGCGTTCGCCCTGGCCGCAGCACGCCCAGGTCGTGCAGATTCGTGACCGCGCACGTCACTGCCAGCCGTGGATTTCCGCTGATCATGGCGAGTTCCGTTGGGCCCAACGGGTTGGGGCCCGCCACCGGCGTGTCCGTCGGGCCGAGGATGCGGTGGCGCATGACGATCGCCGCCAGCAGCAGGACCGCGAATCCCAGGGCGTAGAGGACGAGAAAAGAGGGGCCGCTGATGCCCCAGGTGTCGCCCGCCGCGGACGCGGTGGGTGCGCTCATGCCGTGATCCTTCCCGTCGCCCGGAACGGTGGCTGGAGCGGCCCGCGGCCGTGAGATCGTGAGGCGGGTCGGGCTCCGTCCGGTGATGCCTGACACAGCCCAGGGTCCGCCGGCGCGTGGCCGTGATGGTGCGCGAGTAGCCAACGCGACACCTGCTCAGCAGGCGGGGCGCAGGCCCGTGAGACCTATGGCAGAGCCGACCCCGGAACAGGCTCGAAGGTGAATCAGACCGACAGGTGGGCGTTCATGGCGCGGGCCTGCTCGGCAAGCTCAGGCAGTTCCACGACGGTGACACCAGCCGCGGTGAGGAGTTCGTAGCCTTGGCAGTCGGCGACGAAGAGGCTGGGTTCGCGCCAGGCGATGACCACCCGTGGGATCTTGACTTCCAGAATGAGCTGGGC
>NZ_CAKJTM010000087.1:0-5519 GCF_917627345.1 Protofrankia sp. CiP3
GACATCTGTATCCACGCTGTCTCGTCCAACTCAGGCCCATCAACAGACACTAGCGGTCGGCGTGTCTCCGGCACCGGGACGAGCCGCCTCCCGGTCACAACCGTTCACCGGCGTCATCCACCACGGCCTCCTGGCGTCTCGCAATTTTTCTGTCGTTACCTGCGTTATTGTCGATCATTTTTGATGTTGATCTGGACGAGTCAGAGCTTGGCAAGAATCTCGCCCACAGCCGCGATCCCGCAGCTGGAAATCGACTACCTCGTTCTTCTCCTGCCGGCCGATCACCTGCTGCCAGAACCGCGGCCCCGCCTCGCTGAGCGATGGCGCACCAGCGCCGGTGCAGCATCGGCACAGTCGTCAAGCATCCTGGCCCCTTCCGCTACACCGTCGGACCGCGCCCGGCCCGGTCCGCACAGACCTACTGACCAGTAGGAAACCACCCTGCGGCGCGACTTGCACGAGAAATTCAATGGCTCATCACCGACTGACCGGCTGACCAGGTCAAACTCTCCACAGTGAGCTACCAGACCCGGTCCGGAGCACAACCGCCTTTTCAACATCAAAAATAGGATTCGCCCTGGACGACCATGCGCCCGGCCCACCACATTTGGCCTTTGCCCCGACGAGAGCTTTGCGGCCAGACCGGGTTCACGAGGACGAGACAGGTGCATTCATATCGGCGACCACGATGTCCAGCCGCCCTCTCCGTCGACACTCAAAACAGCTCGCTATGAGTGCAATTAACCATGAAACTTGATTAAGTTGGATGATAACATGTGGTCATCCAAGAAAACCAGCCTACCCGAAAACTCCCAGCCAAACAGGCGATCAAGTTTTGGGTACGCATATGATTACTTCATCAGGACTGCTACTTGTTCGTAACCGTCTCAGCCACAACTCGCTGCCACCTGGAGGGCATCACATGCCGCTGAGCACGATGAACAAATTTGCCGCGAAAAATCGTGGAGCCGCTGAAACTGGCCACGTACCGCGGATATCCGTTGCTACCGTGAATTCGTGGCTACGGAGCACCATAGTAATCTTGTGGCATTTGTCTCCTCAGCGTACTCGGTCCGGACCTGTCTGATCGGAATATGATCATAAGATTCAACGCTGGCATCCCAATGATGCGGGCCGCCGGCGGGATCGGCTGTACGTTGGCTGAGGCGTCTTGACCGTGGTCCGCCAACCGCACCTCTTGGCCGTGCGGGAATGGCATCGTCTCGGTTCTTGCCGGGTCCTCCCGGTTGTTACGGAGAGCGCCTGGCCCGAGGGATACGAATCAAGGAGCGGGATTGTGGCGCGTGCGACGCGAGGCGGCGGAAGGAGCAACCGGAAGTGTTGGGTGACGACCGACGAGCCAGGGCGTGGTTCACGCGTCTGGTCAGGAGAAAAGCTGGCCCCGCACGGCACCACCTGGGAACATGGCGGTGTGCAGGTTGACATAAAAGCCGGTGGGCTTGCTCCGAATCCTGTTCACCAGTTCCGGATCAAGGCTGGAAACCGTGCCGGACACCGCGAAAATGCCGCTCGGAACCGGAGCGGTGAATAACGGCACCGCCACTGGCCCGTTGACACCAAACGTGCCCTGGTGAATGTGGCCGAGAGTGGGCGCCACCCCGGTCCACGCCAACGAGTAGCCGACGCGGTTCCCGTCAGGGCGGATGAGCGCGATGGCAAGACTGTGCGGATCCCCCACCGCCGGTCCGCCTGCGACCGGTACCTCCTGGTCCCCAGACAGGAAGGCGTGCAGCGGCCCGTGGTCGACCAGGTCGAGGGGGGAAAGGCGGTGTCCGGCGGGTGCCAGCTGCCCGCGAACAGCCCCACCGGGGAACTCACTGGTGTGCAGGTTCAGGTAGAAGCCAGTCGGGTTGCTCCGGATGGCGGTGACGATCGCCGGGTCGGTGACTGTCACCGCGCCTGCCGCCGCTGTGACAGTGTCAGGCATCCCCTTCTCAGCGAACAGGCCCACCTTGACCGGGCCGTTCACGCCTTTCCCACCCGCGTGGATGTGCCCTAGGGTGGGCGCGGAGATGCCGCTCCAGCGGAACGCAAACGTGGCCCTGTTCCCGAGCACCAGGACCTGCGCCGTAGCCCGGCCGTCCGGGTCTCCAACGGCCGGGCCGCCCGGAACGGGCACCTCCTGGTTGCCGGCGAGTTCCGCCATCAGGAACAGCGGAGTGCGGTCGACGGGTGAGAGCTGGTGGGTGGGCACAGGCGCGGGCGCCCCGTGGTCATGAGCAAGCGCAGGCGCCGCGCCCAGCAGGCTCAGGGCCAGCCCCGCTGATAATATTGTGAGGATGCGCTTTCGCAACGTTCCACATTCCTTTCGTCAAGTTGCTGACCGTAGCGGGTTCATCGACACGCCTGTGGGACACACGGCATAGCCGGGCCAGAGGGTTCACGGCTGGCGACTTGCCGACAGGGCAAGACGTGAGAGGGCTCGGGGCTCCCCCGCCAGCAGGCCGCGGGGCAGCAACAACCCTTGATGGGCCTCGTCGTCGACGAGGTACAGACGCATCACCGCACGGCAGCGGAGACCACCCGGAACAGGCTGGGTGGCCTCCGCCACGATCAGCGCCCGATCGGAAGACCCGTGACATCCGCACCAGGCCAGCGGACCCCGGCAAAGCCTTTCCGGATCCGCCAATCCCGCGGGCAGAGGGCCGTCGGCGGAGTTACGACAGCCTTACCTGCGACCGGGCCTGACGCTTGAGGGTCCGGCGTTCCTCCTCGGTGAGACCGCCCCAGACACCGGCGACCTGCCCGGTCTCCAAAGCCCAGCTCAGGCAGTCGTTCGTGATGGCGCAGCGGCGGCAGACGGCCTTAGCCTGTTTGATCTGCTGTTCCGCCAGGCCGGTCGTGCCAATCGGGAAAAAAATCTCGAGGTCCTCGTCACGGCACAGGGCACTGTGGCGCCAATCCATGTCAAGCCACCTCACCCAGGCCGTGTATGGCGTCGTGAACGGATGCGCTCTGTTCGGCGACGGCGATCAGCCGCAGCGACGCGTATAATGTGACTAATCTCTTATTGATGTCGCAAGCAATCTCCTCCATGGCGTACGGCGTAGCGCCGCTGACCGCCATGACCGGCGCGTAGAACGGGGCCTCCCGTGGCACGACGAGCCGAGGCGACATCTTCGGCGCCCCGGACAACGCGTCCAGCGGTGGATCCGTCGTTCCACTCCGAGCGCTGTCGACATGGATTTTCATGGGGCTGTTGCCGGCCTCAGCCGATAAACGGGCATACCTTGCCATGACTCATGCTCCCCTGCGGTTGCGAATATTCATGCTATGATTGCGAATTTTCTGATCTTCCCGCTTGTTTTTGATATTTGCTCCGAGATTCGACGATGGCTGGAGGCCCCGCCCCTCGCGCCGGGCGAGCAGCAGCTTCACCGGCCCGGCACAGTGGACGATGCCATCACATCCCCGCCGCCCGGCCTCAGCCACTGGACCGCACGACCCCCATAGGATGGAAAATTACCTCTTGATTCCGGGCATATCAAGCACTTCAGCTACCTTTATCATCCCAGCTCAGATGTGTTTTCCCGTTGCCAAGGGCACCACCCGCGAAGATCGAAAATCCAGCACGCAATCAAGATCAACAATGTGCGTCGTGTTCAAACAAGCTCATATACTCCCGGAATCAGCGTCGTTGCTTCTTCGGTGAGGGCCGTCACAGCGTAGTTGATGGGGTTTGGAGAATGCACCAGAGCAGACGGTGCCAGGTAGCTCCAAACGGAGGTCTCCATAAGGAAATCGTGGATGATGATCGGCCTTCCCCGCTTTCGCCCTGGCGCCGCGTCGGCGCCCTGGGACAGGTGGCCGGAATGAATTTCCGCCAGGGCCGGCCGCTTCGAGCGTGTGGCCTGATATTCAGCGGTGATCAATAACCACGGCTCGCCGATCATGTCGACGGCCGAAAAATCGATCTTCGCATTGTACCAGCCGGGTAGCCGCGAAGAAACGACGCGCCCAGTCGCCTACCAGACTCATGACAGTCCCGCTCCTGGCCGTCAACACACGCCGAGGAACATCCGACGCACCATGGCGTCGGCTGGCTGGGCTCCGTATTACGCCGGCCGGAGCGCGGAACACCGCGAACGTCGGCATGGTGAAGCACGCTTGGCGACCGGCCAGCAACACCACCGATAACGGCAGCGTCACAGCCGGAAGCGTCAGTGCCCGCTCTTCCCGACCTGCCCGAGAGCGCCAGTACTTCCATTGTCGCCCCCACTGGCCTCTTGTTTTTTCCCGCCGCGCATCGCGGCGGCGCTGTAGGGGGCGGCCAGTCGACCCGATTAACCGGCTGCCGTATATTTTGTCTTCGCACGATGAGAAAATTCATTAATTCCCGCTAAACCAACATCAACAATCGAGAAAAATCGGCCGCTACACCTGGTGCTCGTCGGGCAGCTGCTCGGTTACCGGGCCTCCCAGGACAAACATCTGGGGACAATCAGCATGCATGCTGACAGCCGTGGATCCCAGCTGGCCGGCATCCCGCATCAGGGCAAACCGCTCGAGGCGCTCGCGCACCTCACCCGCGGCCAGTGGCCCGGTATGACCGGGCGCCACCTCGGCAAGCAGGATCCGTGCCACGGAGGGACCAGCGGTACCTGCCGGCTCGGACAGATCACCAGCAGCTACCACGACGAACCGAGTGCCCGGCACAAAAACGACGTCAGCGCGTTCGGCGCCCAGCTCCAGCATCGTGGTCCGTCGCCCGGTATGAGACCAAATCACATATTCCACCTCAGTTCCGAAAACAGCGGATTCCGACGTGGTTGCCTGCACAAACGCAGGTTCCTCAAGGAGCGCGCCGGGTTGGCAACGGGCGATGGCGACTGCGCCAGGTGACACGCCTCGATACACCGGACCGCGTAGCGTGGGCAACCGCCGCAGACCGTCCGCGGCAAAGGCCGCGATCGAACTACTTTCCAGATTCACGCCCGACCGCAGGATCCCGTCGATATCGGGTTCGTCACCGGCCAGGTATACGCGCAACGCAACAAGTCCAGTGATCAAATCGGTTGTGGACGGGCCGCCTGCCGACGCCCGCAGCCCAGGCTGCTGGGCCAAGAGCCTGGCGATCGCACGGACATGCTCCCCGTGCCGGCGCCGGATGAGGTCAGCCGACTCACGCGGGGACAGGATCGCGGGATGCCCGGTGGACGAATCCGTCGTGACGTCACGCCCCGCGGTCGACGAGGCTGGGACCCCGACCGGCTGCGGAGACATGCTGTCCGCACTCACGAGGTCGACCTGATCCGGCACCGGCCCACCAAGGTCTACCGGCCAGGCATCACCCTCGGTCATCTCAGCGGACGGTGGGCATGCCAGTGGGACAGCATGCTGAGTCAACACCGGACCTGACGACGGTTCGGCCGGTTGCTCCCCCGCATCCGTACAACCAGGCACTTCCTCCCATGGCGGTCTGTCCGCCAGCGCAACGACCTCAACCGGCCGCACCGACATCGTTACCGGATCGCCATGATCCGCAATGGCAACCGGGA
>NZ_CAKJTM010000087.1:6163-19162 GCF_917627345.1 Protofrankia sp. CiP3
TCGGCATCTCCTCGCTCCGCCGCTGATCCTCGGCGAGGCTGCGGGGCTGCCGCGGTTCGACACCGGGGAAGGCGGTCTCAGCAGGCTGGGTCAATCGGTGCCCGGTGAGTGTGGGTTCGTAGCGCCACCACCGTCCATCCGGTTGCCCGGCAAACCGCGGCCGCCCGATCCCGCGCTCCGGTTGGTCCGGCCGGCCGCGGAAGGCCAGATCCGCGGAGATCAGTTGCCGGCCCCACGTCCACAGCGGTCGGTCGGCAACGGTGACGCGGACCCCGAGATGTGACGCAAGCAGCCGGGCCTGCGGGCCGGTCCCCGCCGTCGGCGGGTCCGACAGCAACACCAGCTCCCTGCCATCCCACTGATCCCGGACAGCTGCCAGCGCCAAGGCCAAGGCCCAGGAGTTGAGGCTCTGGTCGCCGACCCGGAAGGCAGCGGCGGAGCCTGCCGGGGCACGGTCGATCACAATACCGAACCACTCCGGTCGGGCGGACCGGCACCATACGCGGTACCGCTCAGCCAGCTCTGCCACGCCTGTGTCGCTGGCGTCCGCGGCGAAAAGCACACCGCTCTGTGAACAGTCCGATGGGGTGATTGGTGGCCGTCCGGTCGGAACCGTGGGCATCGTGCCCGTAGCGCACTGCGGTGCCGTGGTAAGGGCCGCCTTGGCCGCGGCGTCGAACGGGTAGCGGTCCGCTATGGTCCGCACGGTCGGGATGTCCTGACCAACGCGTCTCGGCCATACCGCCCACCATCGGCCCCGTGGCCGCGGGCCGGCCACGACCGGCACGCCGAGCCCGTCAGCGAGCACTTGCACCACCCAGCCCGCCGGAGTGTTATTGGTGACGAGCAGGAGCGGACGCGCGCCGAGGGCCTCCCGCTGAACCACGAGTTCGACGAGCCCAGCCGGGTCAAGCCGAGCACCCGCGGCTCCGAACGCGGCAGTATCCGGGTCATATTGGGTGATCACCGAGTAAAAATCGGAGTCAACGGACCACCACTGCTCAGGTTGCGCCGGCTCGCAGACGACGAGGACGTCATCCACCGTCGGCACCGCTGCCGCGGCCACTGCCGGCACCGCTGCCGCAACCGGCGTCCCAGCGGCCACAACCGCGACCGGTGGAGGGTGCGGCGGCGCGGCTCGAACTACCTCCGGCACCATCGGGACGGGCACGGGCGCCGCTGGAACCGCTGCCGCAGGCATCGGGGCACTCGGCGGAGCAGCCGGAGCCGCCACCGTGGCGGTGAGCCCGGCTGGGCGGCGGATCGCGACAGAGTAGGCCTGCGGCGCCACGCTGGCCTGGTCGTACCCAACCTGAACGACGAGGTCCCGCAAACCCTCGGGCAACAGCCCGATGATCTCCTTTACCTCGCCCTGCTCGGGTACGACCGAGTCCGGGCCGCCGACGACCAACAAGATCCGCTCATCCCTCGGCGTGATACCGAAGACGGGGTCGGAGAGCAGACCGAGGCCCAGCCGCGGCCCGTGCATCCAGATCCCGGCCGGGATCGACTCAACGATGTTCCCGGACGGCAGCGTTATCGTGCCGGCCGGCAGGTCGTACTCCCACGGCGGTGCCGGATAGCGAAGCGCGACCAGCGGTGCGGTGGACCCGTCCGGATGGAAGCGGCGCCAGCCGCCCCGGCCGCGATAACGATGGCGGCAGGCGTCCACGTACAGCAGGCTCTGGCCGACCAGCAGGATCGAGCCGTCCGCGGCCGCCACATCGATACCGAGCCGGCGCGCGAGCAGCCTGGCCGGCGAGCCCGGGTCCGATATGCCAGCGCCCGACAGCACCAGGCGGATCCCCGCCACCCCGTTGGAGAGGAGCGGGCCGACCGCCGCGGTGACGAGGTCCGCCAGATCCGCCGAACTGAACCGGACCGAGAGATTGACAATCACGGGTATCCACGCGGGTTCCGGCGGCAGTCTCCGCAGGAA
Source organism: Protofrankia sp. CiP3 (assembly GCF_917627345.1). Taxonomy (NCBI): domain Bacteria; kingdom Bacillati; phylum Actinomycetota; class Actinomycetes; order Frankiales; family Frankiaceae; genus Protofrankia; species Protofrankia sp. CiP3. The sequence continues at coordinate 8,103 of NZ_CAKJTM010000087.1, forward strand.
CGCCTCGATCAGTCCCTCGGTGAACAGTGACTTCGTTCCGTCACCCTGCACCAGGATGCCTGCCCCTACAGCACGCGCGCGCACCCCGTCCCACACCGGCCAGGTGGAGCCATCCCCGGTAGGAGCCGCTGGGTGTCCGGACCGCGCCCACGGCCCTGACACTGCCGGCAGGGCGTCCGGGCCCCGCCGCCGAGCCGACAGGATCGTCATGTCCGTCTTCCGCTCGGGTAATCGTCCGGGTAATCGTCTATTTCCCCGTCCAACAGATCGTCACCATTGCCGGGGACGTCGCCGACGGTCCAGGCCACCTCGTCGGCCGGGGGCTCCATGAGTACCGCCAGCACCCGATGCATAGCGGGCCCGTCAACCGTGGGCACTCGATACTGCGCCTGCCGGATGTGGGTCAACAGGTCCTCCTCCGGGGAGAGCTCATATTCCCGGAGGTAGTAGGCGACGCTGTCGGTCCAGATCCAGCTGCCGTCGGTACGGAAGGTCATGGGAACGACCGCGGCTTTGGTGGGATCGACGACATCGTCCATCCGCGCCGCGGTGACCAGAACCGGCGTACCACCGCTCAGGTAGCCGAGGATCCGTCCCCGCTCGCCAGCGTCTGGCAGGCGCGGATGGCCGGCGTGGAAGCGAGGGCCGGTCTCCGGGGTGACCTCGTCGAATACCCGTGCCACCCGGATCTCCCGTTCTGGTGCGGCTGCCCACAGCAACGCCGCGGACGAGCGGGCGAGCCGATGGTAGACCGGCAGTTCGCTGCCGGCCTGGTACACCTCAACCTGTCCGTCCTGCTCTCCGGCGAAGGCAAGGTCTCGCTGGACACGGACGGCCAGCGCCGGCAGGTCCGACCCGGCCTCGACCTCTACCAGGTAGACACGTCGCGGTGGCGGCCAGGGCGAGCCGTCGGCGGGATGCCGCCACGCCCGCCACAGGCCGAGCCCGCCCGGCTGCGAACGGACGGTGTCCAGCGCCACGCGGTCTACCTCGTCCGCCGTCCGGGCATCCGCGCCCGGGACTGCCGCGGTGAAGGTGTATGGCAGCAGCGGCTCGTCGTCAACGACATCAACTTCGCTGAGCGTCTCAGTCGATCCGCCGGCAGCTTCGAGCAATACGGCAAGAACTGCGATGTCCTCATGGCTCAGCGCGATTTTTTGCATAATTGCGACAAACACCACGCTACGGGCGATATCACCATATGCGCCGGCTGCCAGCCAGGCCCGGCACTGGCTCAGCAGATCGTCGGGTACCCGGCCGGCGAGCCGCAACAGCATCTCGTGCGCGGCTGTCACCTGGTAGCGGGACTCATCGGATTTAGTGGGCATGGACTCTCCTCGTTGTTGTTCACCCGTCGCCGCGGACCCGCACGGGGAATCCCTGGGTACGTCCTCACTACTCCACGAGGGTGACGCGCACAGCGTTCAACAGGTCACGGCTTACCTCGGTCACCGCGTAGGAATGGCCAGGCATAATCAACAAGGTGCTCCCCGGTGGTTGGCCGTTCGCTTCGGAGACATCCAGCGCGGTGCCGAAGATTGCCAGGCCGACGGCCGCACCGACGATCACGGCCGGGTCCCCGGAAGCCCGCACGAATCCCGGCAGGCCGATCCGGGTGCCCGGCGGGATGGCGGCGGCCATCTCCGGGGTGAACAGGTTCGCCGCGTACATCCATCCGTGGTATGTCCTGACCCGGCTCTCGGGAGGCTTCTTCGCATAGGCGGTCGTGCGGTGGATGCCGTTGTGACCCCGCACTACCAGGGCAAGCAGATCGTTGGGCGTCAGCAGCGCCCGGCCGGAAGCGTCCGCCGCGAACCGCTCCACCTCACGGACCAGCTCCGCCGCTCGAGCGGCACCCATCCATCTCAGCATTTCACTGACAGTATGCATGCCGTCACCAGACCACTGCCAGCGAGATCTTGCGTTGTCGGCGCCCCGGGAAGTGTCCACCGGCTTGGTATCGCCAGTGCTCCGACCGTTCCGCGACGCACCGGCAACCGTTGAGGGATCCGATGGGTCCACCCGTCCATCACGAAGCGTCACAAACGTCGAACCAGGCTCCGGCCAGTCGCTGACCACCAGGTCAACCTCGGCCGCCGGGTCGACGACGGCGACAGTCACCGTCGCCGGAGCGGCGTTCAGCAATGCGGAGGCGTCCCGGCCTGTACCCGGCGGGAACTGCACGACGGTCGTGCCGTCACGCGTCTGCGGAAGCGTGCTCGAGACCGTCAGTGGATGCTCGGACGCGGCCTGTACCCAGTGGACGACAGCGTCCTCCGACATCGGCGGCAGGCTCGCATACACGGGTGTCGGAACGGCTGGCAGCTGTTGGACCAGCCCGGAGACAGCCGTACCGGCGCCCCAGCGGAGTGCCGCGGAAGGCGGATCGAGTATCGGGGCAGTAGATGTTATGCCGATGACGCCGGCGTTGGTCAGCGCCGTGTTCAGCTCGTTTCCGATCAGATCGACGCGCTGGCCGTCCGCGGTGTAGCGCGACCACCCGACCGAGTCGCTGGCGGTGTCGGGGACGAGGATCGGTGCGGGGACCCCGGTAGAGGTGAAGGCGGTGTTCGCCCACACGATCCGCCCGTCGGGCAGATGCCAGACGTCTCGGGATGAAGCGATGACATCGACCCCGAGAACATCGCGCAGCCGGCTGGCGAACGAGTCGGGACCGGAAGTCTTCCCTCCGCCGCAGATCACCAAAATGATTGGCTGGCGGTCGTTCCAGCCTGGGACCTGCCGGATACGGTCAGCGAACCGAGCCGGATTGAGGAGCTCATCACCCCATCTGATGTCACCGGTCGCCGGATCCGTATGACCGAAAATCATCGTGTGACCAGGAACTGGTGGTACCGCGGCGGCAGCTCTGTCGTGCGCGGCGGTGTGGACATTCCCGGGCGGCGGTGGCACTACCAGACCCGCCGGTACCTGTCGGGGCGCGGCACCCGGGTCAGTGTCAGTAATGCTGTTGGTGCTGTTGGTGGTGTTGGTGGACTGGATGACAGGCGATGGGCTGTCGGGCTGGAGCGCGAGGTAGTGCCGGCCAGCCCGGAGTACGTACAGAGCTTCGCCCTGATCGATGGTCAACGGGTTCGGTGGCACACCGTTTTCGAGAACGACGATGTTCTGACCGAGCGCACCGGCAACGATCTGCGGGACCTCGTCACCGAAGGGAGTGTTCCACAATATGGTGTTCATGACGGCGTGGGCAAAAAGGTTAATGGAGTCAGGCAGCGTACCGTGCTGGCTGTAATAATTCAGGGACAGTTTGACCGCCTCGGTCATACCTGGGTTGTTACCCTGCCGGTAACGGGTCTGGATATCGCGAAGAATCCGTACCGGATCTCTCCTGAGGTGCTTGTTCAGTTCCTCCCGCCGGGCCGCGGTCTCGAGGTTGGCACGCTCCTGAGGATGGGTTTTCTGCCGGCCCTGTACATCGCCGCTGGTCACCGTCGGGGTGAACCCCGGCAATGCGTTGCCCATGAACTCGGCGAGTTGCTCCGGGTTCAGTTCGCTGAGCTGTTCCCGCAGATTTTCGCGAGCCTGGTCGTCTGCTTCGCGGTTGAGCAGTTCATTCCGAATCTTGTCCTGCCCGATCCGCCCGCTGATTATACCGTCCACGTTCGGGACAAACTTCGGTAGTAGTGTCCGCAGGTCCGCATCTGACAGGTCCTGAAGCAACAACGGCACCGGGTCACGGTTGGTATAAAAATCCTGTCCGGTGGTGTCGGTGTAAAATTTCATCCCGGCGTTGAAGCGCTGCTCTCTGATCCCTGCCGAACTGATAGGCGTCCCCCCGGAGCTGGTGGGGTTGCTGGGCGGCAACCCGAGCTGCTGGAAGGACTCACTGAGCTGTTTCGCCGCGAAGAAACAGTCCCCATCGCTAGGCACGTCGATCACCCGGGCTGAGCGGCCGTCGGGCAGGGTCAGTCCAATGTCCCCGTTACTTTTTTTGAGCAACAACGTCGGCTCCGACAGCGCCGGCGAATCCCAGCCGAACGGATTTATGGATGACTCCGGTCCGTTCGATTCCGGTACCAGGCCCGATGTGTACTGCGCGGACTGGGCCGGCAGCTTGCCCTGCTGTTTCCCGGAAAGCACCGACGCGCCCGCGGGGAGCGACGGGAGGGACTTACCCGGCCCCACCAACGATGTCTGAGAAGACTGCGGAGACGATGTCAGCCCCGACGAGTACCGAGCCGCCAGCTTGCCCTGCTGTTTCCCGGAAAGCACCGACGCGCCCGCGGGGAGCGACGGGAGGGACTTACCCGGCCCCACCAACGATGTCTGAGAAGACTGCGGAGACGACGTCACCACCGGCGGCTTGAAGATCGCTGGGCCAGCGTAACCTGAGCCGACCGGGGTAGTCTCGGCGACGGGGATACCGAGTTCGACCGGCACGACGCCAAAAACCGTGCGGGTTGTGTCACCGGACTGGAACGTAAAAGTAATTTTTGTGAAGCCCTCGTAGATAGCGGTCGGAGTGGAGAACTTACCATTGTCGACCACTCGTCCAGTAGCGATCTTGGCACTCGCGTGCCGGTTGCGGTACTGAAAACCGAGCGCCGCGCTCACCGTGATGCTGTTTTTCTCGCCAAGGTCAATTTCTGGGCCAGCCTGGCCCTGAAGACCCGCGATCCAGAAATTCCGGCTGGTCATAGAGGCCTGGGTGGAGGTCTCGTTTACCGGGTTGAGTTCGGCGCCCTTGTCCTGACGGATGTACCGCAGTTCCACGATCTCCGCAGTGGCCGTCACTGACGCGTGAGAGACACCGATGGTGTTACGCAACGGGGGGGAGGACAGTGTCTCCCCACGGGTCATACCCGGCAGGTGAGCGGTCAACCGTGGGTTACTGGTCGTGGCTCGTACGATCGGGCCGATCTTCTTCCAGCTCTTCGGGCCGAAGAACTTCTTCCCGGTCACCTCCACCAGCTGGTGCAACCCTCCGGTGTCTGGCAGCCCGCGCACGACATCGCTGTCACGGAGGCCACCATCCGGCTCGGCGGAGAAGACCCGCGCCGGGGGGATCAGAGCGTCGTCCGGGGCGGGCGCGTCGAAGCCTGTTGGTCCGATCTTCCGGTTGGTCGGCGTGTTGGTCGGAGTTTCGGTGGAGGCGTCGGTAAAGGTCGTCTGCGCCGACGAACGGGCTTCGACCTGTTCGGTCAGTCCCCGAAAACCCACCTGCGCCACATCGATACCGGTACGCTTCGGGCCGACATATGGGTTGTACTCCATCCGGAAATGCAGGTTCGCTATACCGTCGAACGCCGCTCCAGGGACCTTTGTTTTCGTGGTCATGGCGGATTTCGAGGCGGTCCGTTGTACGCCGAGGTCATCGCGGCCGATGAGACCGGTGAGCGCAACACCCACCCGGGCTGTGACCGGGCTGGCGCCGGTCGGGTCAATACTGCCAGTGACCTGCACCGTCGCCCCGCCACTGCGGGAGGTGTTCGCCGCGACGACGCTTTCGGATCCGGTATCGGACGCGGCGTTCGTGACCGACCGTTCTGATCCGCTGTTGAACTCGGTCTGGGTGGTGTTGTTCACGTGTGTCATCGACCGCACCGACGCGGTGATCATAACCCGACCGCGGGGGACCGTCACGACGATCGGTTGCTGACCCATCATGGTTTTGAAGTCCTGGTGCAGCCGGGTCATACTCACTTCGGTTGTGATTTTCTTGACCACCGCGGGCCACTGGGAACCGAAGATGCCGCGGCCTTTGGCGTCGACCCAGGCCAACACATCGGTCATTCCGCCTGGAGGCCGGCCCGGTGCCGGCAGCTGATGGAGATTGACCGGGTCAGGGGGACGCGTGCTGTACACGTCCTGGACGATGTCCGAGGAGGTCAGTCGCAACGTCTGGGTCACCCGCAGCGGAGGAGCGAACAACTTGTCCGGCATACGGGGTGCCACGGTGGTGTCGGCCTGGAGAATCTGGGTGTCACGCTCCGGAAAGATCACAGCGGTGGTGACGTCGAACGTCCTGTTTCTGATCGGAAAACGTTGGCCCAACCGAGTCAGATCAAAATCAACATGGAAGTGGACCGAGCCCTTGAACAACGCCCCGTCCTCAACGGTCTTCCCCTTCGTGATGCTACGGCCGGCGGCCTGCGTGACGTTGCTCCTGCTCCAGTCGCTGTTGAAGACCGGTGTCACGGCGGCCGACACATGCGGCGCTTTGATCTTCAGCGGTGTCGTAACAATCCCTCGATGCTGGCTCTCACTTGAGAAACCGATCCCGGTCTCCGATTCCGCACCGTTTTCGAACTCGGTCTTCCCGAGTGTCTCCTGATAGGTGAAATCGTTACCGATCTCCGCACGGACTCGGATCTTGCCCGACCAGCCGTTTCCGGAGACCTTGACCGCTATGGTTTTCCCACCGGTCAACGCAGCCAGGTTCGATTTGAGTATTGCCGGGTCGAGCCGGGCGGACAGCTCTTTTTTCGCAGTCCACCAGCCCGCGGTTCCCAGCGCGGGTTCAAGGTCACCCTGGATCCCGTCGAGCAGCGCGCTGTCATCTGGCCCGAATCCGAGCACGATGTCGGATGACGCCAACCGGCCGTCCAGCGCCCGCTGCGGCGGGACCATCGCCGCGGCCTTCTCATCGCCCGGGTTCTTCGTGAACCATCCGGTCGGCGGGATCACCGTGTTCCCGTCGAGTATCCCCTGATAATCTCCGGCTGTAATTTTTGCCGGGCCGGTATAGGGACCGGTCACCGTTGTGACCTGACCGGACGGGATCGAGATCTCCACCGGCACCCGCACCGTCACCAGCTGCTTCTCGCCACGTTTCGTCGAAAACGTGAAATGCAGGTCCACCTCGCTGTCGAACACCGCGACCTTCAACGGAAACTTCGCGTTGCTGACGACCTTGCCATTGGCGGTCTGCCGCGGCCCTTGCCGGCCAAGATGCTGGTAACCGCCACCGGCGGTCTGGGTCACCCCGACTGTCTCACTCGCCTCGTTCTCTCGGCCGCCCGATCCGACGATCTGCTTGGTCGACCAGTCCAGCCGCCGTTGGGAGGAAAACGTTGTCTTCTCACCCTGCGGAGACAACTCGGTGGCCAGGTCCCGGCGAAACTGCATGGAGTGTACGGTCGCGGTCGCGGTCACCATCGAACCCGGTGGGAGAAGACGCTGCACCAGATCCGGGCCGCTGAACGTCTGCCCCCGGGTCATGGACGACAACCTGCCGATCAACTCGTCGCGGCTGAATCCATCGAGCACTGTATCCCGCAGCTGCCACCACGCAGCTTTCTTGAAAAACCGCTCACCGGCGGTATCCAAAGCGGTACGCACGTTCTCGATCCCATACATGTCGCGGACCACGTCGGTATCCAGCAGCCCCGGGCCGAACACCCGCCGCGGCGGCAACATGACCGAGTCAGGTTTACTGCTCGGGGCTGCGGTAGCCGGCACGGTGGTATTAACCGGAACGGAGGTATTAGCAGACGATGCGATCCACGGGGTTGGTGTTTTCACCGCCACCAGCTCCGCACCCTCCAGCACCGTACGGAAACCCAAAGTGGTGGTACCCACCGCGGTCTTCAACTGGCCGGGGATCGACTCGTTGGTCATGCGAAAAATCAGCTCGGCTTTCCCGTCAAAAACCTCCCCGAAGGTCTTCGTCTTGTTCGTCATACCCGTCTTCGACGATTCACCATGAATAGTGACGTTGTCACGAGCGAGTTGCCCCGTTCCGGTGATCGTCCCATCGTCCGGAGCGTTCTTCGTGACCACCCCCTGCCCGGCCAAGGTCGCGGCGTTGGTCCGGACTGAGCGCACGTTGGTGTTGTTGTGGACCTCACTGCCCACATTGAACTCGGTCTGCGGTGTCGAACGCACATGCGTCATCTCGACCACCCGAGCGGTAATCTCCACTCGGCCCGACAGCACCGAGTTCAGGTCGAACGACAGCGGCTGCCCCGACATCATCGCCTGCAGGTGCTGATGGACCTGGTCCAACGTGATGAGATCAGCGAGTTCTTTCTTTACCTTCGCCCAGGAGCCACCGAACGCAGCCTGCCCCTGCCCACCCGTGTCCAGGGCGTTCAGCACCCCCCGTATCCCACCACCGCCAGACGCGACACCGGGGACAGCGGGGGCGCCCGTACCGCTAAGAACCTCCCCCCTGAGCTTCGACCAACCGGTCTTAGCGTTCTCCGTGGCAGCATCAGAATCAGCGGTGGCGGTATTCGGAGCAGGTGCTGGCTCATATACATCCCACACAACGTCGGACGATCCCAACCGCTGATCGCGCTGGATCCGCGTCGGTGGCAGGTAGTGCCTCTTGGGCGCCTGCCCGGCCGAGGTGTCCGCCTGCGGCACGGCGACGCGTACCCCGACCCCGACGGTCTGTCGATTCGGTGAGATAGTATGTGCCATGCGGGAGATATTAATCGTGATACCAATGTTCGCCTGCGCGGTGAAAATCGACGCGGGCTCCACCGTCTTCGATTTTTTGATCGACCGCCCGGCAGACGCATCCGCCATACCGGACTGCCAATCCCAGAAACCACCAGGCGTCACCGTATAGTCAGCCTTCGGCGTTTTCGCCCGAACCGGAAAACCCGCGATCAACCGCCAGCGGCTATCCATGGACGACAGCGACCCGGACTGGGACTCCGAGCCCGTCTCGAACTCGAACTTGGCTACGTCTGTATCGTGGACAAAATCGGTCAAATTGGCGTCAAGAGTGATTGTTCCAGTCCATCCAGCATAATTGACCGGTACGGTCCACGTATCACCGCGTAATACCGAGGAAAGCTGCGCTTTCACCACCGGTAAGCTGAACGAGTGCTGCAGTACTGGGGCGACCCGGGACCAGCTACCACCAAACTCCGGCTTCAGCTGCTCCTCGATCTCGTTCCAGGGCAGCAACTCCCCGGGATACAGGCTGATCACTGTATCCGACGCGCTGATCCGCCCCTCCACCTCCAATCGTGCCGGCGGATGCACCGGAGATGGTTCCTTCTGCGACTCCGACGGCAGCACCGGCACCGACGACTGTTTCACCGACACCGGCGGACGCTTCGTCGGTGACGACGTTTTCGTCACCGACGAAGACGGTGATAGCGGCTTCGGCCGAGATTGCAGCAGCGACGGCAATGACGGGTTCCGCAGCGGCGAGAACCGCATCAACGGCTTCGGCTCCTGAGTCTGCACCGCATCTATCAGCTCCGCCGACGATGTCTTCACCGGCGGCTTCTTCTTTCCCTGGCCCGGCACCTCCGGCACCGACGACAGCCGCGATGGCTTCTTCGGCGGCTTCCGATCCGCCGACGTCTTCCGTTCCGGCTCGCCCTGCTTCAGCTCCGCCTGTATACGCTCCTTCAACAGCGCTAGCTCACGATCATCCTGTTTCTCCTGGAGCGATGTCCGCTGCTCCGACGACGCCACCGGCTTTTCCACCGGCTTCACTACCACCGACTCCACCGGCCTCTCCACCACCACCGGCTCCTCCACCACCGGCTCCACCACCACCACCGGCTCCACCGGCTCCTCCACCACCACCACCGGCTCCACCACCACCACCGGCTCCACCACCACCACCGGCTCCACCGGCTCCTCCACCACCGACGCTTGTTGTTCTCCCGCGCCCGACAACCACGATGGCATCATCGACCACAACGACTGCGACGGCTGCTCCGAAAGCACCGACGACGCCACCGGCTCTTCCACCACCGACGCTCGTTGTTCTTCCGCACCCGACAACCACGATGGCATCATCGACCACAACGACTGCGACGGCTGCTCCGAAAGCACCGACGGTGGCTGGACTGGCTGCCCCTGCTCTTCTCCCGGACCTGACCACCATTCCGACAACATCGACCACAACGACTGCGACGACGATGATTCGCTATGTTCCCCGCCGCCCTCTCCAAACCCTGATCCTCCACTAGTCGTGGCTACGGACGAAGGCGTGACCATCGCTGTCGCGCTACTCGATGCCGAACTTGTAGTCACTGACGTCGAGACAGTAGCCATTGGTGTCGAATCAGTCACAGAGGAAGTCGTGCTGACGGTCGTGTTGTCTTTCTGTTCCTCGTCCCGCGGCCCGGGGAACGCGACCGCATATGCCGGCGCCGGCATGACGGCAACATCAATATTCAACGTGGACATTCCAGCGACCAGTTCGCCGCCAAGGCGCTGTGGTATCGATCCATCGGCGGGCTGGAGAACCCAGTCACCGGTCTCAACGATCGCCGGCGTACCCGCGCTAAAACCATACTCACCAGAAACGACCAAACCATCCGTGGTGATGACCGCACGGTGTTCCGGCGCCACCACATCAACACCGAGCAGAGTACGGAGCTGGCTCGCGAACGAACTCCCCATCGTCCCCGACCCAGTAAAACAGGACACCAGAACGATAGGCCGGCTATTCCAGTCCGGAAGCCCACGAACAAGATCAGCAAACTGCGTGGCGGTGAGAACCTCCGAGCCGGCCCTGATACCATCCGCGGTCCCGTGGGCGACGATCGCCATCCACTTCGAGGAGAGTTTCAACCCCTGGGCGGCTCGGAAGACCTCCGGATCCTCATTTACCTCGGTAAACGACCATCCAGCAGGAATTTTGCGTATTCCCGCCCCATTTCCCGCTGGAAAAAATGACGAGAGCATAGCCATGCTTGACGCTTCAGTCGTTGTGGTGATTAGCTGTGGGCGTTGCTGAGTCTCTGCGTTGCTGTGCTTGGTCGACGCAAGCGTCCCTATGCTCACCAAGCTCGTGACAGCCGTTGGATTGGCCGACAATGGCATTTTCGCCTGAGGAGCTGACGAAATCACCGACGGCTGCACTGGCACAACGTTGTTCATCACCACCTGAACCGGCCCACCACCGTTCCCCAACCCAGCATTCACCGGCCCACCATTGTCCACCACCACCTGAACCGGCCCACCACCGTTCCCCAACCCAGCATTCATCGGCGCAGCATTATTCACCACCGGCTGAACCGGCCTACCAGCCACCGGCACAGCGTTATCCACCGGCCCACTATTCACCAGTCCAGCATTGTCCACCACCGGCTGAACCGGCGCGACATTCATCGGCG
>NZ_CAKJTM010000087.1:19565-20645 GCF_917627345.1 Protofrankia sp. CiP3
AGCCACCGGCACAGCGTTATCCACCGGCCCACCACCGTTCCCCAACCCAGCATTCACCGGCCCACCGTTGTTCATCGGCCCACCGTTGTTCATCGGCCCACCGTTGTTCATCGGCCCACCGTTGTTCATCGGCCCACCGTTGTTCATCGGCGCCTGACCCGACGGGAGCTGAGGAAAATTACCAAAATAGGCTGGACCCAGCATAGCCGGGTTTTCTTGCTGCATCGCCATCAACTGGTCCGGCGTCAACTGCCCCCAATCAACCTTACCCGCCGCATTCAACGTCTGCGGAGAAAGCCCCGTGAAATCAAAATCCGGAAGCGCAGGCAACTTCGACACATCCGGTCCAGCCGGCATACTAACATTCGCCCCAGCATGCCCATGCCCACTACCTTTCAACGCCCCCAAGCCCTCTTCCAAACCGCCCGCAGACAAACTAAACAGCGACGCATTAAACTCATGAGTCTGCACCAAATTACTGAAACCCTCAGTAAAATACTCATGCGCGCTTCCCTTAACCACCTCAAAAAACTTGTTATGCCCCACATGCGGAAACATCTTCCCGCCAAGCTCAAATATCGACCCCAGAACACCACCGACCACACCAGTAATCACCGACGACTTCGTTGCGTTAGTATCCCAGACCTTCCGCGTACCAGTAGCAAACTGAGCAACCTGCGCGACGACATCAAGAGCGACCTGGAAAATGATACCGGTAACAATGTTACGAACAAGATCTGCAACAAAATCACGAGCGAGCTGCCAGCCAAACTCCTCAAGCACCGGCACCACCCCCAACGAGGCAGTACCCGTCCACGGCGCCATCGCAATCGCATACGCAATCTCGACGAACAAAATGATAAGCTCGCCGATGATAAGATATTTGGTATACTCGATGTTGAGTGCGATCTCCTCAATAAAAGCCGCGGTATCAAAACACGCCTGACCGATGGTAGGCAGATATCCCGGACTGTCCGAGGCCATCTTATCCATCGCAAAAGCGAAACCCTCAGCACCCGCTCCCGAAAAAGTCGTCAGGACCGGCCCGCTCGCACTGGCCACCGAACCAACCAGCGCAAA
>NZ_CAKJTM010000088.1:0-19158 GCF_917627345.1 Protofrankia sp. CiP3
AGGCCAACAACCCCGTACCGTCGCCATGGCCATGGCCATGGCCATCCATATCGATCGTCTCGTCCATGATCTGTCCTTCCCGCCGAGCCACGCCTGACGCGATCAGGCAGACCACTTACACCTCAGGTCGGACAGCCCCCGCCGGGCGTGTGGGTTTGTGGCACGGTCACCGACCGGCCCGCCGATAGTTCGGCTCGGGTGCGGGCCACGAACGCTCGGACCGTTGATTCGGCCACCGTTGCTCCTTCCTCTTCTACCGTAGCTGTTCAGCAGGGGGGTCGCTGACAAACCCCCAGCTCAGCGGCATGGTCATCTTGATCGGAACGCCAGAAACAATGATCATTTTGAAAATTAATAGTTATCTATAGCATGAATTCCGACATATCGGATAATGGCGATCAGCGCTCTGACCTGCATGGCCGATGACAGCGGCGACTTCGAGTTCGAGGTCGAACATCCTGCTGCCGGGTGGGACCGGGACGTCGTCGGTGGGGCCGAGGATGGCGTAGGGGCTGGTGAAGGAGAACGCGGGGGCCTCGTACCAGCGGTCGGGAACGGTCGCGTCGGTTCCGGCGAGTTTGGCGACGCCTTCGACGTGATGTTCGAAGGTCATGAAGTCCCGGACGGTGGGCGGGTCGGGGATCGGTGCCCGCAACCGCACCTCGCTGAGCGGACGCACGCCCGCGCGGGTGGACAGGGCCCGCTCGCCGGTCTCGCGCAAGGTGTTGCTGCGCAACAGGTCCAGCAGGGTCATGCCTGGCGCGAACGGGTGCACGTGGGCGTCACCGTCGAGGACGCCGGCGCGGTCGCCGTCGGCGTCGAGGTAGGTCACGAAACGCATGGACGCCGTCCCCTTGGTCACACGTGGGTGTGCATGGGGTGGCCGAGCCACGTGATCGCGTCGCCGAACGACGCGATCAGGTCCAGGTCTTGGCCGGTGTGGTCGGCGTACACCCGGTGCAGGTTGAGCACGAGGCGTTCGGCGTCGGCCCAGTCCGCGAACTCGCAGAAGTCCGCCTCCTGCGCGGCCTGCAGTGGGGTCAGCCCGCGGGACAGCCCGCCGTGTGCGCTGTCGAGGACGAACCGGTAGTACCGGCGCTGCTCGTCCAGGACGCGAGGGATGTCCGCGCCGGCCAGGACCGGGCCATGGCCGGGGACGACGACCTCGGGTTCGAAGGACTGCAGCCAGTCGACCGCGGCCAGGGCGCCGCCGACGGAGCCCATGAACACCAGCGGGGTGAGGCCGGCGAAGACCAGGTCACCGGAGAACAGCACGCGCTCCTGCGGCAGCCAGGCGATCAGGTCGCCGGTCGTGTGCGCGGGACCGCCGGGATGCAGCACCTCGACCCGCCGGTCGCCGACGTACAGCGTGAGCGAGTCGCCGACGGCGACGTCGGGCAGCCGCCGCGTGACCGGTCCCCAGTCAGGCACCGGATCCCACAGCGGCGGGCAGCCGTCGATGATCGGATCGACCCGCAGCCCTTCGCGCATCTGGGTGTGCCCGAGAATCACCGTCGCCGCGGGCAGGAGGCTGTTGCCGTAGGTGTGGTCGCCGTGCTGGTGGGTGTTGACCGCCATCCGCACCGGTACGCCGCCGGTGGCGGCGTCCACGGCGTCGAGGAAGCGGCGGGTCCGTGCCGCCGTCGCGCAGGTGTCGATCACCAGGACGCCGTCGTCCCCGGTCACCGCCCCCGCGTTGTTCACCCACCACGACCCATCGGGCTGGACCCACGCGTACACGCCGGGCCGTACCTCGTGCAGTCGCGGTTCGTCCGGCGACACCGCAACGGTCGGGTCCGGCGTGGAGGTGTCAGTCATACGTACAGGTTGGCAGAGGCCAGGTCCCGGATCACGACGAAACCACCCGGCAGCACCGGGACCGCGGCGTTCACCCGGCCAAGGACGTCTTCGGCCGAGGTCTCCGCCCGCGTCAGGAGGGCGGGCAGGTCGACGGCCGTGATCACGCCGTCCTCGATCAGGACGTCGCCCTGCCGCAGTTCACCGATCCGGGGGTCCATCGACAGCACGTGCCCGCCCCGGACCACAGTGCGCTGAGTCGCCATGATGACCGCCTGCTCCCAATAACACCTTTGTCGCGGCCGTCGTGTGACGGCCGTCACGACGCAGTGCAGCAGCCGAACAGGGGCCGGATCATCAGGCGAACTCGTTGCGATCCGGCCTTGACGCCCGCGGGTGGGGCTACGCGGCGGGCAGGGAATGGGCCACGGCCGCAGCGCGGCGGAACGCGGCCACCTCCGGCCGCCGGTCGCCGCCGCGTGTAGCGACGCTCTGCCGGCCGTCGCGACCGCCGCCGGGATCGCCGCGGGGTGCCGGACGCTGACCGCGCCGGGCCGGCGGGCAGCACCGACCCATGTGCGCAGCAGCGGCTCCCGGCTGGCCACCTCCAGCCAGCCCAGACCCTCCAGGTCGCTCAGGGTCAGGAACGACGCCTCGCTTGCCGGCGACGACGCCGGAATCACCGCCACCCGGGGAGACGACAACACTGGCACGAAGTCCACCCCGTCCAGCTCCCCCACGAACTGGACGATCGCGACATCCACCTCGCCGCGACGGACGGCGTCGTACTGATCGAGCAGATCCAGGTCCCGAAACTCCAACGCCAAGCCTGGCTGCTGGGCGTCAACCATCTCCCGCAGTGCCTGCCAGTGATCGGCGGCGCCGAACCCCAAGATTCCGACCCGCGGCCCCTGCCCGTCCCCGGGGGCCTCCTCGGCAGCGATCTCCCACAGGCACTCCAGCTCCGCCAGCACGGTCCTGGCGCCCTGCACGAACCGCTCACCGACCGCCGTCAGAACCACCCGCCGGCTGGTCCGCTCGAACAGCCGCACCCCCACTCCCGCTCCAGGCGCTGTACCCGCTGCCCGAACGGCTGCGCGGAGATGAAGTGCCGACCGGCAGCACGCCCGAAATACAACTCTTCCGCCAGCGTCACCACGTATCGCAGCGCCTGGATCTCCATCAGGTCCTCCGGGGACAACCGGCCTTCACCGAGGACGTCGCCTCTGGCGAGGGCAGGTCAGCCGTCGCGGACATGGCAGCCTCCGCACGTGGCACGCGACGGCGCCGCGTGGCGTCTTGGCGCTCTCGAGGTGTACCGCAGGGCCTCGGCAAAGTCGTACGAGGAGACTCTTGATCACCGGTAGCGGCGGTCGGGTCTGCGGGCCCGAGTGGCGGGGAACGCCGTCGGCGCCGCACCGCTCGGTGCTGGGGTAGGCGCGGCACGGTCGTTGGTGGGACGGCCACTGCGAGGCTGCCCAGCGGTCCCGCCCCCGCGCGGCCGGCCAGCACCACCCCCACCCGCGCGATCAACGCACCCAGTGAGGGGTACGGCGGGCATAGCGTTCCGCCGGGCCGGGTACCTGCTCGCGGACGGTCTGCCGCAGGCAGTCCAGGGTGCCGCGGAGCAGCCGCCGCACGGTCAGCTCGATCACGACCGGTCTGCCCCGACCGGAAGATCCGCGAGGCTGCGGTGGTGACAGCCGTGCACCCGCGCGGTCAGCGTGCCGCACCGCGGGCAGGCCACCGGCCCCTCGTCGACGACCCGCTCGATGAGTACCGCGGCGAGCTGAGGAAAGACGACCTTCAGGAACTCGGCGTCACACAGCGCCAACGATACCCGCACGGCAACTTTCTGTCACCACCGGAATCTTGGCAGAGCCGTTCTTTTTACAGCCCCCCGAGGCCCGGTACCGTCGCCGTACCGGCGGGCACAGTCGGACGCGGGGTAGCGGGCGGCACCTGGTACCCCGCACGGCAGGTGGGATAGCGGACTACCTTGACATCCTCCCGCCCTGAAGGTCGGGAATTCCTACCGTGCGGCTCATGCCGCACCTCGGCGGGTTCCTGCTTCACTGCCCATTGCCACCGCACGCGGTGGGATGATGCGTTTGTTGCGCAAGTATACCGAAGGGCAGCGGCGGCCGGCCCCGATGCTCTAACCCCGCCCGGAACGGCGGGGCTTGCGCGCTACATTTCCAAGGGTCATCCCCAGTACGGGACATCAAGATTCGTTGAAGGACGGAAGGAGGCCCTGCGGTGGACCCCGTGACTATCGACCACGCCCGCCTGCACGCGGTGATCGAGGAACTGGCCGGGCCGACCGACCCAGCCGGCGACCGGGCCGCGACCGTGCTGCACGCCCAGGTCGCGGCCCTGGCGTGGGTCCGCGACACCCTCGGCACTTACCCCGCGCCGGTCCCCATCGCGACCGTGATCACCAAGGCCGCTGCGGAGCTGCGCCACGACGACCGCGACCCGGTCGACGTGCTCACCCGTGTCGCGTTGGCCGCCGTCGCCGCGCACCGCACCGCCGCGGTAGCGTGAGCGGCTACGTCCTCGACGATCTTGCCCTGATCGCGGGGCTCACCGATGATGGCGCCGAATACCACCGCCGAGAGCTGTCCCGGCTGCTTGCCGCAGCGATCGACCGCCGCCCCGCCATCGCTATACCCGCCCTGTGCCTGGCTTCCGCAGCCGTCCGCCGGCCGGCCATCGCCGGCCACCTCGCCGAGCTGGTCACCGGCGGCCCGATCGGCGCCATCGAGATCGTCGGCCTGTCCCGCACCGCCCTGGTCGCTCAGCTCCGCACCGAACACCCCCGCCTCAGCTGGCCCGCGCTGCACGCAGCCAGCACCGCCGCCACCATCCGGGTACCGATAGTAACCATCGACCCGGCACGCTACGCCGACACTGCGGTCGAGGCCATCCCCCTCTGACAGCCACCACGGCAGCAGGGAAGGCGTTCCCCTACAAGATCAATGGTGGGTATTGCCCTTACCTTGGCTACACCCCTGTCCGTCCGGAAACGACGGCTACCAGGACGGCGGTCAGTAGCTGTCGACGGGGATCGCCTGGCCCCCGGCATAGTAGACGGCGGGACGGATCGACAATGGCCAGCTGACCACGAGTCAACGCACCCTCCCGGGCGCGCTTTCGGACCGTCATTTTCGGCGCGTCGGGGACGACGCCATACGCAGGATTGGGCATCCGAACCAGGGCTGCGCGAAGGTCGCACAGTGTAGCGAACAGTTGGTGGTCTCAACCGGTCAGTGCATCATCCTGGTGTCCGCATCGTGCCGGAACCCCGTGGATCCCAGCACGATGCGGACGGTGCACTGACCCTCTGGGATCAAGGTCGATGTCGTCGCCGCAACGACGCGACCTCGCGGGAATGAGAATGGCGGACGCGACCGCCACGGTGGGTCCGCACGGCCGTTTTAAGATTGTGGATCATGTGGTGAGTCCGAGGAGCATGAATGATCTTTCCATCCCGCGGAGTCACTCGTTGGGAGTACCGCATGGCGTGTTGGCTGGGTAGATAGAACGAAACTCCGGTAGCACGAGACGTCCGCCAAGACCTCTCGCAACCGGAGTTTCATTGTCCGTGTATTCTGCCACCGTGTCCGCTGACGAGGCGGATACCTGGGCCGTGCTGGTGTCGTCCCTGTCCGCCCGCGACGCTGTCCCCGACAACCTTGACAACCCCATGCTGGACACGACGGTCGTGGACCTGGTCGATCACTTCGCGGTGCTGGGCGACCCCCGTCATCAGCAATGGGTGGAGCATCCCCTGGCGGCGGTGCTGGTCCTGTGCGCTGCCGCAGTCATGGCGGGGATGCGGGGGTTCATCGCGGTCACCGGATGGGTCGCCGACACACCGCCGGAGCTCCTGCGCGAGGTGTACGCCCGGTGCGGCAAACCAGCGGCGGTGCCGCCGAAGAGCACCATCTGGCAGGCGGTCACCCACACCGACGCGGTCACGGTGGACGCCGCTGTGGGCCTGTGGCTGACGGCGCGGGCGGGCATCGACATCGCCGTGGACACCCCCGGGGAACCCGGTCGACCGAGGAACCCGACCGGCCGCGGGCGGGCGGCCCCCGCGAGGCTGCCGAGCAACGGGCGGATAAGCACGCAGTGGCGGGGCCACCGAGGGCGGTCCTCGCGGTGGACAGCACACGGGTCCGTGGCACCAAGGACGCCGACGACAACGCCCCGCACCTGCTGGCCGCCGACACCCACCAGCAGGGTCTGCTCCTCGCTCACGTCGACGTCCATCACACAACGAATGAGATCCCGATGTTCGTGCCGCTGCTGGACACCCTGAACATCGCCGGGATGCTGATCACCGCAGGCTGCCTGCACACCCAACGCAAACACGCCCAGTACCTACACAAACGCGACGCGGACTTCGTGTTCTGCGTCAAGGACAACCTGCCTGGCCTGTTCGCCACCCTCGATGCCCTTGCCTGGCGGGAGGTACCGGTCACCCACACCACCACCGACCGTGGACACGGCCGAATCGAAACCCGCACCCTCCCGGTTATGCCGGCCCCGCCCGACCTGCCGTTCCCGCACATCCAACAGGTGTTCCTCATCGAACGCACAGTCACCGACACGCACGGCGGAACGCTGTCGAACGTCGCGATCTTCGGCGTGACCAGCCTGAACACGAAACGCGGAACCCCCGCGATCCTCGCCGAGGCCGTCCGCGGACAGTGGAAAATCGAGGTGCCGCACTGGATCAGAGACACCATCTACCGCGAGGACGACTCCACGGTACGCACCAAGTCAGGCCCCAGAACCATGGCCGCCCTGCGAAACCTCGCCATCGGCGCCCTACGCCTGTACGGGCGCACCGACATTGCCGAGGCCACCCGCTGGGCTACCCGCAACATGGGACGGCCATTCGCAATCCTCGGACTCACATCATGATCCATGATCTTAAAACGGCCCTGGCCCTCGACCAGCACATCCAAGATCATTTTATTCTTCTCGTCCAGCGACGGCGTGGACAGCGGACCAAAAATTCGCTGTCCACGGGAACGGGAACCCTCCACTGTCCCGCGAAGCGCCAGACGTGCCACCATGACCTGCAGTCGGCGATGAGTTCAGCGCATATATACCATCTGTCTCTCCCGAGAGTCCCGACACCAGCAAGGAGCACCAATGACCAATCCGCCGCACAGCGACAAGTACAGCCAAGGCCCAGGGGCTGATTACGGCCAGACGCCTGGCTACCCCCCGCCGCCAGGCTACGGGGCCCCCGGTTACGGCGGCCCGGGCCCAGGCGCTGCACTTCCCGGGCTTGGCCTGCGCTTCGCCGCCCGTTTCGTGGACGGCTTGATTCTCCTTGTCGTCAATATCATCGCCCTCTTCATCCTCGGCTTCGGGATCGGGTGGATGGTTGTCACGGCCATCCTGATGTACGCCTACTTCGTCGGCTTCGACGTTGCCCTCGGCATGACGCCAGCCAAGAAAATTTTCAACATGCGGGTTGTCGGACCGGACGGCGGCCGGCCCCAGATCGATTCCGCTGCGAAACGCGAATCGTTCGTGCTCCTCGGCATCATCCCGTTCTTCGGGTCGCTGCTGGTCTTGGCGGCCTGGATCGCGATCGCCGTAACGATCAATTCGGATCCGCAGGACCAAGGCATTCACGACCGCTTCGCCGGTGGCACCCGCGTACTACGCGGGTAACAGGGGAGCCGGTCTGCACCCAGCCGGCCAGACAGCGGCAGATCGACGCCGGTGCGTCCGGCTGGCCGACGGCATGCATCACAACTACTGAAAGTCCCCTTTCCGGCCATCGGTGTGACGTGATGGCGTGCCGTTGCCGTCGGCCGCGGTATCCCCTCCGCGGCTCCTTCCCGCGCCGAGATAAGCCGACTGGTCACACCACGCGGATCGGGTCACCGTCGCCCGCCCCGGCTCCTCGTTTCTCCACCGCGACGACCAGCATAGGTTCGCAAACGATTCGCATTGGGTACGCTGGCGGACATGGCCAGAACAACGTCAACGCCCCTCTACCTCGGCGACGACCTCCGCGCCCGCGCCGAAAACGCCGCACGGACCGCGGGCATCTCGCTGTCCGCGTGGGTACGCGACGCGATCGCGGAGCGGCTGGAACGGCAGGCGGTCATCGCGGACGGCCTGGCAGCCGCGCAGGAGTGGGAGGCCGAGCACGGCCCGCTGCCACAAAACGTTCTCGATGAGGCTCAGCGTGAATTGGAAGACGCCGGCATACTCCCCCGCCGTATCGCGTGAACCTGCTCTACGACGCCGACGCGCTGGTCGCCGACGAACGTAACGACGAGCGCATGTGGGCTCGCCATATCAAGGCGCTGGCTGGCGGCGTCGCCCCCGTTGTCCCGGCACCCGTCGTCTGGCAGGTCTGGCGCGACGGGGCGCTCCAGGCACGGCTCGCCCGCCTACTCCGGGGCTGTGTAGTCGAACCGGTCGACCAGACAGCAGCCCGCTCCGCCGGCGAACTGCTTGGCCGCGCCCACACCACCGACGGAGTCGACGCCGTCGTCGTGCTGGCAGCGGCCCGCCGCGGCGGAGTCATCTACACATCCGACCCCGGCGATCTTCAACATCTGGCCGAACATCTCCCGAACGCCCGACCATTCACAATCATCAAGGTATAGCAGACAACATCTCCACCGTCGGCTGTGAGGCTGTCAGGTGGCGTTGCGGTACTCGTTGACCAGGCCGCCGAGGATGCGGGCGCGGCGGACGGTGCCATCCAGCCTCGGGATGCCCAGCCCCGCCCGGTTCGAAGCCACACACCCGACCCGATCGTGTGGGGCTCCAAAATCCGGATTTCGGCCTGTGAGCTGGACTTTTACGGTTGACGCGGCCGTCGGCTGTGGGTGCGGCTGTCTCCAGCGATCAGTGCACCGCCCGCCTCGTGCTGGGAGCAGAGGGCTCGGTAATCTTGATTGTGATCGGGCAGGCTTCTGGCCTACCCCAACAGCCCGATTCGAACTCCTGCTGAGAGTCCCGGCACGAGGCGGGCGTCGGGTGTCGCCTCCACCACTTGATACCGCCATGGGCGGTCTCCAGCGGTCGGTGCACCACCCGCATCGTGCTGGGATCCACGGGGTTCCGGCACGATGCGGATGCCCGGATGATGCACTGACCGGTTGAGACCACCCATGAAGAACACGGCGCTGCTAGCGTCCCGCCCGCACACATGGGATGCATCTCTCCTGCGTCGGTCCGTCACGTCGTCGCCGACCGGTGCGACCGTCGGTAACGCGCCCGGCGCAGCCAATGCGGGCCGGGCGGGCAACCCTGCCGACGCCAGCCTCGCGCCGGTCACGATCGGCCTGATCAACCAACAGGGCGCCGAGGTCGGCTATCCGGACCTGACCGATGGAGCCACTGTGGCGGTGACCTATGTGAACGCGGAACTCGGCATCCCGGTGGTGCACGGGCTCAACCTGCGGGTCAACGCCGGTGAGATCGTCGCTCTGCTTGGTCCGAACGGCGCAGGCAAGACAACCACTTTGCTGACTGTATCCGGTCTGCTACCGGTCATCGGCGGGACAATCGGGTTCCAGAGCCGTTCGATCGCAGGTGCCCGCCCGGACGTCCTCGCTCGACGCGGCCTCGCGCACATCCCCGAGGACCGGGCACTGTTCATGGACCTGACCGTTCGGGAGAACCTGTGGCTCGCCGGTGGCCGTCGGGCCGCGCACACCGAGTGCGCCCTCGCCTATTTCCCGGCCCTGACAGACCTGCTGCACCGCCCGGCCGGGCTGCTGTCCGGCGGGGAGCAGCAGATGCTCGCGCTCGGCCGGGCGCTGGCGACCAAACCGGCACTGCTCATGGGCGCTCGTGGATACCCGATGCGCATCCGCCGGCCTTGAGTAGGCGCCCCAGCGGCGGCGCTACCCGGTCGACCCGATTGTCCGCAAAGCGCACCATGCTCTGCGTCAAAAGGTGGTTCCCATGTCACGGAAACATTCCATCAATGCTGGCTGGTTAGAATGAACGCGCGCGCACGCGTATTAATGCTGATCGGTACCGAAATCAAGTGTCGATGTTCGGATGTTCCCTTCTTCACCCCCCCTTGCCGGCCGACCAGCTGTAGCCGATAGGGTTCCTCCGTGCCTTCGCAACGAGGGCGCGCATCGGACGAAACACGCCGAGTCCTGCCCCGTCCGATGATCGTCAAAACAACGGCAGGAGCGGGGGAACCAATTCCCGGACGCCAGCGGGCGTCCTTGGGGTGAAGCCGCATGATGCGGCCGGGTATTTCCCAGCCCGAACCCGACAGCTCACCTCGTAGGCGTGGGGAAAGGGCATCTATATGTCCCGTTCGCGCGCCCGCCATCGCGGTAGCAGAGCAACCAGCAAATACACCCGCGCACTCATCACAATTCCGGCCATCGCCGCCGCCGTCGGCGGTGTCGGCATTGGAATCTCGGGGCCCGCCAGCGCAGCGCCGTCGGAAGACCAGACGTTGTCGGCAATTGCTCAGTGTGAGTCCGGCGGCAACCCGACAATCGTCAATTCGATAGGTGCCGGCGGACTGTTCCAGTTCCTTCCCAGCACGTGGCAGTCAGTCGGCGGGACCGGCCTGCCGCAGAACGCCTCCGTTGCCGAGCAGTGGAACCGCGCCCGGATGCTGTACGCCCAGCAGGGCACGACGCCGTGGGTTTCATCGCGGTCGTGCTGGTCTGGAAAGGTCGGCAGCGTCGCCAACACGGCTCCGACCGCTACCCAGTCGCCGTCGGCGAGTACACACGCACAATCCACGGACACACAGGCTCAACCGTCCGACAGCCCATCACAGTCAGCCGACTCTCAGTCGCTAAATGTCGATACCTCAGCACAACCCGCGACTACCCAGACTCCGCCGGCGGACTCGGTCGGGACTGGGACTGGGAGTGAGAGCGGAACCGGGAGCGGAAACCCCGCCGGGAACACTTCCGTCGCCACTGGCCGCCACCGGCATTCATACCGGTCGCCCTGGTACCAGAACACCCAGCCGACTGACGACTAACCGGCAGGCGACCAAACGGAGAGGAAACCACCGGGAAGCCGGCCGGGCGCCGTACGGCGCCCGGCCGTTCGCCGGATTCCGCCACGAGCCGGTACGACTAGATCGCGCTACACGACGCTGACGGCATCCGCCGGATCGTCGCCGCGTGCGGGGATTGCGCGCCAGGCAGACACGGACGAGTACGCAACGTCCCTGGTGGGGTGAGGATCGCCAGCTTGACCGCTGCGGCCACGGCGGCGACGAACCCGATCACGGCAAGCGGGAGGTAACCCGGACGGACCTGGTCCCCCAGCAGCGCAAATCCCATCGCTGCCGGAACGAGGGTTTCCGCCGCGCCCTGGCTGGCGGTGACAAGCGTCACCGATCCGCGTTGCAACGCGGCCCCGAACGCGCTCATCCCGAGCAGCCCGTAGGCCAGCAGCGCCCAGGAAAGGGGGTCGGTGAGGACAGCGCCGAGGGTGTGGTCGGCGTCCAACGCCCGTGCGCACAGTGCGGTCCCGCCGAATGCCAGCCCCGACAGCGCTCCGAGCGCCACAGCGGAGCGCTCTCCCCGCAGGGATCGGCCCGCCGACGCGCCGGCGGCAGCAAGGACGGGAACGAACAGCACGATCACTATGGTCGCGATGGTGCCCACCGGATGTGGTGGCGCGGGCTGCGCGGTGAAGGCAAGAAGGATCAGGCCAACGCCGAGCGCCGCCAGCGCGCGCAGTTGCGCCGGTCCCGGACGGCTGCGCAGGAACACCGCAGCCAGTACCGCCGTGACGCCCGCGCTGCCGGCGAGGGTCGCCTGGACCGCGAACAGCGGCAGCGATCGCACCGCCACCAGAGACAGCAGCCAACCGCCAAGGTCGAGTGCCAGCCCGATCAGGTAGGGCAGCTGTCGCGCGAGCCGTGGCAGCAGACGCGGATCGAGCGCGCCGGCGGTGACAAGCCGACGCGCGCCCACCGACTGCAGCACCGAACCAGCCCCATAGCACACAGCACAACCAAAAGCGGACAGGTATGCAACAACAAACACCTGATGATCTAACCACCTGCCGATGACGACCACTCCGGCACCCCGGCGCGACGTACTCACAGGGCGGTGGCCAGGCCTTTCCGACGGCGGCCGGGACCACGCGAGAGGGGTGGTCCCGGCCGCCGTCAGGTACCGCTGTTGCAGACCTGCCGAGGAGAAATCTCTCAGCGCAGCGGCAACGCCCGGGTGTGCTCGATCCGTACCGCCCGCAACGCGTCCGGGTCCAGGCCGAGCAGGGCCAGGATCGTCGGGGCGATCTGGGTGGTCTCGACCCGGTGCCCGTCCACCTCGTGGTGTGCAACGCCGGCGCCGGACACGACCAGCGCGACGTCACGGTCCTGCGGGTCCGACCCACCATGTTCGGCGATCTTGCCGGTGCCGCCGGTGAACACGACGCCGTGCGTCACGACACCCACGACATCGGGATGGCGCGGGTCGCCGGGACGGGTGCCGAAGAACGCGGCTGCCCCGTCCCCCGCGTAGACGGCCGTGAGGCCCGAGGCGGCCAACGTACGGGGCGTGCCGTCGATCGCCTTGCCCGCCGCCGGGTGGGTGAGCAGGAAGGTACGGGCGAACGCGGCCGCCGCCGCCGAGGTGTCGCTGAGCCAGAACTGCAGGACGTCGTCGTCGACCGCGAAGGCCACCAGCGGGGCCGCACCGGGATGCCCCGCAGCCCATGCCGCGTTCAACCCGTCGATGATCGGCCCGTCGGCGATGCGGGTGAGATCGGCCGGGTCGGTGGGCGACTGGCCGTGCTTCGCGGACAGGATGACCGTGGTGCTGCCGGTCAGGCCGCGGCGGTGGATCTCCTCCACGATCGTGGCGACGCTCGCGTCGACATAGCCCAGCGCGCGGGCGAGCAGCGGCCCGGGGGTGGCACCGCCGGGCAGGTATCCGCCGGTCAGACCATCCGAGCGGGGCAGCTTCTCGGCGGTGGAGACGGTTTGGAAGTTCATCCCGAAGATGGCCGGTGTGCCGACCTTCGTCGTCCGGCTGTGGTCATAGCCATCGATCTCGTTGAGGACGGCCTGCAGCTTGTAGCTGTCGTACTGCACCGTCGCGGCGTTGTCCTTGGTCCAGTCACCGGAAGCGAAGCCGATCGCGGTACTGTTGATCTCCGGGGTGAACAGGTCCTGGACGCCGGTACCGGACGGCCCGTTGACGATCTCGTATGCGGGGTGCTTGTCCGACCATGCGGTGCGCAGCCCGGCGGCCCGCGCCACCTCGAAGACGGTGTTCACCTTGAGGTAGGAGTGCGGGTAGACGGGCGTGCAGGTGGTCGGGTCCACCGGCAACAGGGCCGGGTTGATCAGCGTCTGCGGCGCCGCGGTCAGCGCGAGGATGCCGCCGGGCAGGCCCGGCAGCTGCGCACCGGCGTCGATCGAGGTGGGGTCGCGGTCGAGGCCCTCGGTGTAGTTGACCTCGGTACCGGCCTTGACACCAGCGCAGGATGTCGTTCCCGCTGGCAGCAGCTGAGAGTTGTAGGTGTCGTCGTAGTAGATCCCGGTCGTGGCCGGGTTCCCGCCGGTCACCTGCGCGATCAGACCCGGGAACGAGTCCGACGGCACCGGTGTCACCGCCCGGGTAAACTCGGTACCCCCGTGGACCAGGCGGGCAAGGGCGGAATCCGGATACTGAGCGACATACCATTCCAGGTCGGACTGGTGCAGGCCATCCACGGACAGCAACAGAACGTGTCGGGCCGACGCGCGGCCGTGACGATTGTCGGTGGCGGCAGCCGGACCGGCGGCTGCCACCCCACCGATGACGGCAGCGGCCAGTAACCCGGACGTAACGGCGGCGGCCGACCGCGGGAAAATGCGGGACACAGTTCCTCCTCATGCAACCGGCGCGACACCGGGTGCCTCCGCATTGCTAGACCTCTACGGCGACCGGGGCAGGATTGCCAGGTAAACAGGACACGAAAAGACGTTTCAGCGGACTTTCACCAACCTCTTAAACTTCTCCTAATCGGATGTCAGGTAGTGCCCAGCCCGACCTACCACGCTGAGTAGGTACCGCCACGGTGGCGGTACAGGAGGAGGCACGACATGACGGATCAGCCTGGCTGGCATGGCTGGGATGCGGCGACACCGCCATCCCCACCGTCCTCGGAATCCCCAACGAACCAGGCCCCGCAGCGACGTCGGTTCGGCAAGGCGGCGGGGCTGCTCGGCGCTGGCGTGCTGGCCGGAGCGATTCTGGGCGGCACCCTCAGCGCCACCGCAGCGTCCCCGAGCCCGAGCGCATCAGCCGGCACGACCCAGACCGCCCCGGACAACGACGGCGACGGTCATGGTTTCGGGCACGGTAGCGCCCTCGATCAGACCGGTACCGTGACCGCGGTCGGGTCGGCATCGGTAACCATCAAGACCAGTAGCAGCACGACCGAATACGCGGTCACCAGCGACAGCGACATCGACAAGAACGGTGAAGCGCAGCTGAGCGATCTCAAGGTTGGCGATTCTGTCACCTTCAACACCACCACCGTCAACGGCAAAGCCACGATCGACAAGCTGCACTCCGGCGACGAAACGCTCAACATGCCGCATGGCCGTCACGACTCGAGCACCGACAGCCCTAACGGGACGCCAGCCGGGTAGGCAACCTGTGCGGACCGGAAAGGGACGCCGGTCCCACCGGTTGGGGCGACCTGGCTGGGCCTGGCATGGCAGGATGGTCGCACCGGGGCAGATAGCTCAGTCGGTACGAGCGTTCGCCTGAAAAGCGGAAGGCCGGCGGTTCGCCCCCGACCCTGCCCACCCTTTTGAGCTGCGGAAATAGCAGGATTTTTCGATCATCAGTTGATCGTTATATGGCAACGGCGTCGCGTTATCCCGGCGGCGGCCCGTCTGCCGCCCCGGGTGACCTGCGTAAACGGTGGAGTTGACCATCTGCTTTTCGGGTGGGAGGCCACGAGGCCTGTGTCCACAGACGTTGCCACAAGGTATGGGTCCTGTATGGCAACGAAGCTCGCCTGGCCCGGTCGTGTCGGTGCCATGACCTGCAACGGTGCTCAAGATCGGGGCTGGTGGACCGTCCGCTTGTGCGCCGGAGCCGGACCGGGCTGAGGACACCGGTGGCGCCCGTGCCAGGGAAGGCGGGCAGGCCAACACCGGAGCGCAGGGCGTCGATGGCGGCCGGCCGGCGCGGGTCGCGCGGTCATGGGACGCGACCGCGAACGGGCCCGGTTCGACGGCGAATACCGGTACCAGGAGTACGCAGCGGTGATCGGCAGATGGGATTATCAGCACCACAGCGTCGGGTAGGATGCCGGGTCTGTTCTCGCGCTTTCCTTGCACGGACACGTCCGCGTGTGAGGCGGCTTCCCACCTGCCGCTGGTCTGGCGCATCGGACAGGATCGTTGCGGAGATCCCACCACCCCGGCCCCGGCCAGCGGGCGGTTCCGCCAGAGGCTCAGGCGGTGCCGGTCAGACCGTAGGTGAGCAGCAGGAACACCTCCCGGCCGTCGTCCAGCACGTCGCCGTCGGTGGTGAGGGTCAGCCCGGAGTCGGTGTCGTGCCCAAGTGCCACCGACTGTGGGGTGCCAGAAGTCGGCCTGGGCCCGTGAGCTGGGGTGATGCGACAGTGCGGGCCGCCGGCATGGTGGTCCGCTATATCCGTACGCCCACCCTATTTGATCTTCGTGCGGGTCTGTGGCAGGGTGGTTCTCCTCGGCCGCTCGTCGGCATCGAAGGACATCGAATTGCTGGTGCCGCGGCATGAGATCGCGGTGCTGCGCCGTACCCAGCCCAAGCCCCGGTGGGACTGGGCGGACCGGGCGGTCCTCACCGCCCTGATCAGGCTTCTCCCCGAGGTGCTGCGAGCGCACCGGCTGGTCACCCCCGGCACCGTCCTGCGGTGACACCGCCGTCTGGTCACACGGACATGGACCCACCCGCGGCGGATGGGCCGGCCACCGATCAGCTCGGAGATCGCCACGCTGATCAAGCGGCTCGCGACCGAGAACCCGACGTAGGGCTACCAATGGATCTCGGTGACCGGGCGGCGGACTTCCGGTTTCTGGTCCGTGACCGCGCCGGTCAGTTCACCGCATCGTTCGACGCGGTCCTCGCCGACGCCGGCATCACCACCGTCACGATCCCACCCCGGACCCCGCGGGCGAACGCCTACGCGGAACGGTTCGTCCGAACCGTCCGGACCCGAGGTCACCGACCGGATTCTGATCTTCGGTGAGCGGCACCTGCGCGTTGTCTTGGCCGAGTACGCACGGCACTACAACGAGCGACGCCCCCACCGTGGTCGTGGTCTTCAACCAGCACGGCCTGATCGCCCCGTCGCGGACCTGACCAAGAGACAGATCAAGCGTCAGTCCGTCATCGGCGTTCTGATCAACGAGTACGAACGAGCCGCCTAAAAGCCCAGGTCAACGCCGGTGGCCGAGTTCTGACACCCCACAGGGTCGGACCAGTTCAGATGGACGGGCAGGCGTACTCGTGCCAACGCCTACCGGATCGGGAGCCGGGGCAGCCGATCCGGCACGGTGAACGGCCGGTACCCGCCCGTCCACCACGACTGCGACGCGTATCCGATGAGAGACGCTACTCGTCTTTCGATCCTTTCGCCGGCCGATTCGAGCGAACATCGGGCGCCGGGGCGTGCTGGTGGGCCTGACAGACCGCGCAAAGGCCGGCGATCATGACGGGCCGGCTCGTGGACCACGTGTACCAGCATCCGAACCGTTTGATCTTGGCTGCTGGCCCTGAAATCATGTCCGACCGGTCGCCGCCCGAGCCCCGACCAGGGGCGATACCCCGCGCCGTGTCCAGCGCGTCGGTGTCGAGGGCTGCGAACACCCGGCGGGCGGATGGCCGGGAGCGACGAGAACGGCCGGCGAATTCTTCCGGATTCGACCTCACACCACACATCGTGTGCTAAAAATACCTGGGTCGCCATCCCTGCCGGTCACCTCTGCCTGCACGTTTTCTTTCTTGTCCGCGTTCACCGCACACGCCACAATGATCAAGAAAGTGACATTTTTTCTCCCCTGAGCCGGAGGTCCGTCGTGGCCGCTGGACGTTCCCGCCCTTCGGGCCGGCAAAACAGACCAGCGCGCGGGAGATCCGCGCCCCGATCGAAACGGCCACGCGGCCGCTCGCAGCCTCGCAGCCTCGCAGCACCCGGAGTCTCAGTCGGCGCGAGCGGAAGAACCTCCACGCGGCAGCCTATCTTGCGATTGCCTCCGGCGGGCTGGCGCTGGGGATCGGAGTGGCCTGGCCCTGGGTATTCGCCGCAATGTTCGTCATCTCGTTCCTGCTTGCGTTTCGATGGCCGACACTCTGCCGCGCCTATCGCACAGATGGCGGCATCTGCGAGATGTGGGTGAACGGCTGGCTCACCGGGTGCAACAGCCACGCCCCGGTCAAGCGTCGGGATCTACGCGCGGTGATGTGGCCGCCGAACGAGGTGTCTCCCTTTCATCGTGCCGCGCTGGCGATGCGCATCCCGCCGCGGGAGAGCGAGGTGCAGGCCGTTCTCGACGGCGCGCCCCGCCGAATCACGATGCGAAACCTCACTGTCTCCTCGCTCCTCGTCCTCAGCGGGCTGATGGTCCTGGTAGGCACAGCCGTCGGGTCGCAGTGACCATCCGGAGCCGACAGTGGATATGAGCGACGTCCTCGCGGCGATGGGCAGACCGGGCGTGGTGGCAACACTGTCGGAGCCAAGCGAGCAGGCCGCTATTGCGGAGACGGCAGCGAAGCTGGCCACAACCAAGCCGCTGTATCTCTACCGCCAGGATCCCAGCCTGGTACGGGTCCGGCCCTGGGTACGGACGAGCCCGATGAACGTGCTGCGCGAGCTCGGTGTCGCGACCACCTTCTACCCCGACGGGCCCTTCTCCGACATGGCGCGGCACTGGGCGCAGGTCCGCTACTGCGGTGCCCTCACCACCCGTACCCGTGGGGTGAGCACGCTCCCACAGCTGGCGATCGGTGACACCAGCCGCGTGGTGCACCACCACAAGACCGCGCAGTCCGAGCACCTGGGCATCGGGTTCGCGATGGTCGTCGCCCGGGCGGTGCTGAACAGCCGCCACCCCGGATTCCGGTTCCAGGCGATGGACGCGGAGGTAGCGCTGGCCGACGGGTCCGCCCTGGGTCACTCAGTGCGCTCCGCCGGCTCCAGTCTGGGCAGACCCGACTACATCCTGCTCGGCACCCAACTGCGAGCAGGTCGCTTTCACACCAAGATCTATCTGCTCGAATGCAAAGGCACGCATGGCGAAATGTCGAGGATCAGGGCGCAGCTCGCAAAGGCGAGCGTGCAGCTGTCAACCCTTCGGATCGACGGTCGCACACCCCCCGGACTCATGGTCGCCACGAAGCTGGACACGGCCGGAATATCCTGTTACGTCTTCGACCCTCCGGGCGACGAGAACCTCCTCTCCGGAGCGGCAGGTGAATTCGACGACATCGTGACGGAGGATCCGGAACCGTTCCCTTTCCCCCGGCGCCACCCCACCTATCTGGATGCCGACATCCATCGGTCCGGCGAGCAACCCAGCGATGAGGAGATCGCACGCAGACGAGCCGAAGCCGGTTGGCGCTCCGAGGAACTGCTCCGGCCGATCCGGGGTGCGGCCGACATCCTGGAGGTCCCGGCAGAGCGCCGACGGTGGTTGCTGCAGATGCTCGCACGGAGTTCCGCCTTCACATCTCTGCTGTACGCCGGTGACAGAGCCGGTGCGGACACCTACTTTCCGGCCTGGCTGCGGCCTGAACCGCCGACATCGGGTCAGCTGCCGCTCGACGATGCTGTCTCACCCCCGCAGGATTTCACCAGCATCCGGTCCTCCTTCCGGCTTGGGCCCGACCTTGAGTTCTTCGGCATCAGCCACCGCATGCCCCTTCCCGACGGCAGGGTTCTCGTCGTCCGGCGTGGAGTGGAGCAGCAGCTGTACGGCCTGCTTAGCGAGCACCGGCTGGCCCGTTCCTTTCGGCGTGCGCGGGACGTCGTGGGCCGCTGGCGCACACGCAGCGGACGGCAGAACCTGCCGGCCGATGTCGGCGCCGACGGCACGGGCATCCTCATGGAGGTTCTCGACCGATGAAGATCTTCCCGGAGCCACACCGAAGGGATGTGTTGAGGTTCGGCGGGTCTACGGCGCAGTTCCGGCGTGCGCGCCGGCTTCGACCCGGCCTGGTCACACCTGACGTGCGTGCATGAGGTCGACGAACACCTCCAGCTTGCGACCGCCGGCTGAGGCGACAATGCGCTATGTGCGGCTCGGTGCCTCCGGCCTGACGGTCTCCCGGATCGGCCTGGGAATGATGAGCGTCGGTGACCGGGCCTGGCGGCCCTGGC
>NZ_CAKJTM010000089.1:0-18967 GCF_917627345.1 Protofrankia sp. CiP3
GTCAAACTCGTTGAGACCAACATTAAGAAACTGGTTGCCAATAATGGCTAATAAAGAAAGCGGAATCACGGGACACTAGAGGGTCAGTTTTCGGAAACCGTTGACACCGCCCGGCGAAACCGGAAGAAACCCCCAGGGGATCGCTATCTGAGGCGCTACCTGGCTATGAGTGGGGCGCCAAACTCGGCGAAGGTGCGTATGGGTTGGTGGTGGAGGGCCGGCATCGCGATCTGGACCGTCCCGTGGCTATCAAGATCCTGGCTACGGGGTCCGCTGGCGCGGCTGCCGGGTCTGCCGCCGAGGCGCGGCTACTCGCCCAGATAGATCATCAACATGTCGTCCGGGTCTACGACTCCGTCGACGTCGGCAACCTACGCCTGATCGTGATGGAACTGCTAAGCGGGGGCACACTGACCCGCCGCCAGTCCGGCATACCGCCGGAGGGGGGCTGCGCGATCGGCCTGGCCGTGGCCGCGGCGTTGGCGGCCGCGCACGCCCGGGGCGTGCTACACCGCGACATCAAACCCGACAACATACTGTTCGACACCGCCGGCCTGCTCAAGGTCACCGACTTCGGCATCGCGAAGATCATGGAAGGGTCGACGGCCGCCACCAGCAGCAGAGCCGGCACCCCACTGTACATGGCCCCCGAACAGATCACCGCGGGCCGCCTGGGCCCGGCCACCGACCTGTACGCCCTCGGCTGCATCCTCTACCAGCTACTGGCCGGCAGGCCGCCGTTCAACCCGACCCTGCCGTTGCACGCACTGTGGTACCAGCGCCTCAACGCCCTCCCTCCACCGCCCGCCGGGGTACCCGCCCCCATCGCGGACGTGGTGATGCGGGCCCTGGCCACGGACCTGGCCGACCGCCACCCCTCCGCCCACGCCTTCGCCCTCGACCTCGCCCACGCCGCCACCCACGTCTACGGCCCCCGCTGGACCGCCCGGACGGGCATCCCGCTGCACCTCGACGACGACATCCGTGCCGTCACCGACCACACACCCCAGCCCATCCGGGCGCCACTACCAGCGGCTCTCCCCCTGCACTCCCGAGACCCGGACGCAACCGGGTGGACCCCACCCACCCGCGCCGACCCAGACCAGAGACACGCCGGACTCCCAGGCCCCCATCCGACGAAACCGCAAGAAACCCCCGGCAGTGGCAGCGCGCATCCCTCCACCACTCGTAGCGCTCCCCCGACCCAACGGAGAGAAGAACACCTGCAGTGGCGCCCCCTCGGCGCGCCCCTCACCGGCCACAAAGGCTGGCTGTTCCGCTCCGTCAACGCGGTGAGCTTCTCCCCGGATGGTCGTACCCTCGCCAGCGTCGGCGGCGATAAGACGGTGCGGTTGTGGGATGTGACCGACCCAGTCGCTCCCCGCATCCGCACCACCTTCGCGGCACACACCAGCGTGATCCGGTCGGTGGCGTTCTCCCCCAATGGTCGTACCCTCGCCAGCTCCAGCGGCGGCGACGTCGTCGGCGATAAGACGGTGCGGCTGTGGGATGTCGTCGATCCGGCCGCTCCCCGGCACCTGGTCACCCTCACCGACCATACCGGCTGGGTGAACTCGGTGGCGTTCTCCCCCAATGGTCGTACCCTCGCCAGCGCCGGCGGCGACGATAGGACAGTGCGGCTGTGGACGCAACGGTGAGTCCTGGCGCTGGCTGGGCGACGGAAACCGCCATAGCGATCAAGAGGAAATACGGCGAGACTGCGCCATAGCAACACCACAGGGACCGGACCGCAACGAGGGCAGACACGGACAGGCAGCTCCCTCGGATGGCCCTTTTCACGATCACCTTCGGATCGCCCATCGCCGTTCCATCGGCGCGACCTGGGCTTGCTCACTCATGCCGAAATCCTTACTGGCAGCCGCGAGAGCGTCATGAGCCGCGCCCTGCATCGTCCTCGCGGTGCAGGTCAGTTCGTGTTCCTGGCCCGGGGCGGGATCTCATCCACGCCTCGAAGGTGGAGAGGCGCCAGCGGGGGCGGTCGGGGATGGTGTCGTCGTCGGGGTCCGGGAGGCGGCCTTGGGAGCGATAGCCGCGGAGGGTGGATGGCTTGACGCCTGCGCGTTCGGCCATTTCTCGGTAGCCGATCAGCGGGTCGTCGTCCGGCACGGAATGACCCTACAGCGCCGCGCGGTATCCGCCGAAAGGACTGCAACCCTCCAGCGAGGCGCTGTAGAGTTTCGTCTGTAGACGGCTCCGGCAGGTGATGGCACACCCGCCGGACCCTCGGCCTCATCCCTCCAGCGAAGGGACACGACCGTGCCCGACATCATCCCGAAGACCGCCGACAAGGGACGCCTCGTCCGTCGCATCGGCCGAGTGGTGACCCCGTGAACGACCAGCGGCCGGGGCAGTGGAACGCGCGCCCTCCCCTGGTCTCGCTGCTCAGACCGGCGGCTGACTTATACGAGTTGGCGATCCGGCCCGGTGCAGACGTCGAGGACCTGACGGAGGTTGTTGCCGCCCTCCCGGCCGTCGTCTACCTCGACCACCGGCCGGCAGTCCCCGTAGACGCGACTGTCATCCTCACCTACCGGGCGACCCCCGCCGACGCCGACGGCGTTCCCGTCCGCCCGACGGCCCGCGGCGGTGACTCGTCGGGTTGGGTGCCAACGATCGACCCCACCCCCCTGCCCGCGAGCGCCTACGAACAGGCCCTTCACAAGATCCTCACCGTCGGCCCGTACCAGCGTCACGGCCAGCTCCTCGTCTACGGACTTGCCCACGCCGACCCTGCGGCAGTCATCGCAGCGGCCGACGCGATCTACGCCGCCTGGACACAACGCAGGTAGCCCCCGAGCCGCGCAACGGCCGATGCATCCACAGCCGAGGGGGCATCGGCCGTCGCCGGCCCGGCGACCCATCCTCGTTGGACGCAACGGCATCACCGCCGGGCGGGCCTTATCAACCAGGGCGCCCGGCCCGCATGCAGCGCAAGGACCGATCAGCCGCTCAGAAGCCGGCGTGTCGGTTCACCACGTGGGCGGCAGGCGGCCGGACCCCCGCGCGGGCCGCTTCCTGCCGATCACGGGCACGAGTGCCCGGTCGGCGGGCGCGCATCCGACCAAAACAGGCATCCGCCCGGTCTACGTAGACGTAGACGACCGCCATAGACAGCGACATAGATGAAAGGATCACCTGTGGACGAGAAGTGGCTAGCGCCGGTGGTCGACTGCGCGTGTGGGTGCGGAGAACCGGCGGGAGAGAACAGTCGGTATGCCGGTGGGGACGAGCGGGAGCGGATGCGGCACCGAGCCCGTCTACAGTACGCCCGACGCCGCGCCGGCCAGCCGAACGGACATCATCAACACGACGCGCCTGCCGAGAACGACGTGTTGGCGCGGCTGGGGCTGACGGACATGCCGCTGGCCGCGGTCGCC
Source organism: Protofrankia sp. CiP3 (assembly GCF_917627345.1). Classification (NCBI taxonomy): domain Bacteria; kingdom Bacillati; phylum Actinomycetota; class Actinomycetes; order Frankiales; family Frankiaceae; genus Protofrankia; species Protofrankia sp. CiP3. The sequence goes on from NZ_CAKJTM010000089.1 coordinate 3,399, forward strand.
GAACGGCTGGCCGTGTTCGCCGGCGACCTCGGCGGGCTCGCTTCCACCGTCGCGCGCCGGGCAGGCGCGGTCGATGAAGCCGCGATCGCCCGGCAGATCACCGACGCGACCGCCAACGCGGTCAGTCGGGCCGAAGCCGCCGAAGATGAGGCCCGCCGGTTACGCGCCACACTCCGCGACCTTCAAGCCGAACTCCACCAGGCCCGCCGGGACCGTGACCAGGCCGACGCCGACGCCTCCGTTGTCGCCGAGGCCGCAGCCCAGGCCGACACCGCCGCAGCCGAAGCCCGCGACCGCGCGCAGGCGGCGGAACGGGACGCCGAGGAGGCCCTGACCGACGCCACGCAGATCCGTGAGCAGGCGGAGCGCGCACGGCTTGCGGCCGACGGGCAGCGCAGCCAGCTCGAACGCGACCACGCAAAGGCGCTCGCAGCGGTGCGCGCGGACCACACCACCCAGCTCGCCGCGCTGCATCGGGACTATGCCAGGACCCTGGCCGACGCTCGCGCCGATCATGCCGCACATCTTGCCTCGGAACGTCACGCAGCGGCGGACGCCGTGTCTGCGGCCCGCGACCGCGCCACCCGCGCCGAGGCCTACGCCGACGCGTTCACCGCCGAGCAGGTCCGCCTGGCCGCCGACCGTGACCGCCTACTCGCCGAACAAGCATCCCTGACCGGCCAGATCGCCCGACTCACCGGCACCGCCACTCGAGCGCACGAGCAGACCCTCGCAGTGAATGGACACCGCCATGCCGACGACGCCACCGCCGAAGAGACCGGGATCAGCCCGCGGCCGTCGAGCGCCGGGCAGCCCGCCCGGCAGGCCCCCGTTCCTCGACGTCGGGCCGCCCGAGCCACCGCGACCGGGTGAGCAGCGCCGGTCAGCTCCTGTCGATCGACTCCCCCACCGATCGGACGCTTGTGTCGACTGTGGCCCCGCTGGCGCCTGGCGGTTCTCGAAGGACGAAGCCGATCATTTCACGCAGCATCCCGAACGCACCGGAAGCCAACGGCGTTGCTACAGCCTCGGCGCACGTAGAGCGCCTTCGAGGAGGTCTGGACGGCACGGTACGGGCTGTCATAGGAGCCACCGCAAACGACCGCGGAGTTGACGGCGTCGAACACGCTGCCTGTCCACTCCCACACGTTGCCGGACATCTCGCGCACGCCGAACGGCGAGACGTTTGCCGGATGATCCGTGACCGCCGTCGGACCGCTGTCGCGCAGTCCGCCGCCGTCGATCTCCTCTTTCCAGGCTCGGTAAGTGACGAGCGGCCGGGAGCTCCACGCGTCGGCGCAGTTCACGGCGGTGAGGTCGAGCGTGTCACCCCAGGGGAAGAGCCGGCCGTCGGCGCCCCGAGCGGCGGCCTCCCACTCGAGCGACGTCGGGAGCCGCTTGCCCTCGAACCAGGCGAAGGCGTAGGCGCTCCACCAGCTGATGCACGTGATGGGATGATCATCGTACTGCGGGTCGGTGAAGTACTCCCGGTTCCGTAGCCGCTCGTGCCACGGCTCATGGCTGTGGCCGGCAGGCGTGTCCGGGTGATCCCACGCGGCGCAGCCCCACCGCTCGACCGCGGCAAGGAACCGCCTGTACCGGCTGACCGTCACGGGAAACTCGTCGAAAATGACCGGGTTTTCGACCTTCCGTAGCAGCAGCCGGTGACTCGGGCCGACCATATAGATCCCGGCGGGAAGAACAAGCGGCGGCGCTGCCGGCGTCTGGGCACCGAAGTACTGTAGAAGTCGCCGGATCTGTTCTGTCAGGACGGGCTCGCTTTCGTGGACATCAAACGCGGCTGCACGGCCATGAACAGTCCGCAGGAGCCGGGACGCAAAATACTCCTGAAATGCCGGGTGCGTCGCCGTTACCGTGCCGTTTCCACTGCGTCGCAAGAACGGTGCCAAAAGAAATCCCTCCGGCTCGAGCTGTCGGCCGATGAGGGTGTCAATCCCGAGCTGGGTCCAGACCTCGGAGAGCGAGAAGACCGTCTGATCGGCGATGAAGCCGAGGCCAAGCAACGTCTCGAGACGCGGCGCCAGTCCTTCAAACTGTCGGTGCGGCATCTCGTCCTGGCCGCTCGCAGCGGGCCCCCAGCCTCGTTCTCGCGGTGCGACATCGCCATCGTTCGGCCACGTGCCCGGTAGGAGGTGTCTTCCCGGCAGTTTGAACCACAACAGAAAGTCGGGGATCTTTAGGGTTTGCGCCCACTCGGCAAGCTTTCGTAGATCCGTTGGTGCGTCGCCGTTTTCAGCTCGACTAAGAAGGGCCTGAGTCACCCCCAACCAGTGCGCTACCGTCTCCTGCGCAATAGCGCCCGATCCACTCGTGCCGCCCCCGAGACAACTACGGTAGGTACGAATGACTTTTCCCATGTGTCGTGTGGCGAGCGCCTCGAACATCGGATCGGCCGTCCAGAACTCAAGAGGCAGCTCGGGTGGCTCGGTCAATGCGGCAAAGCTAGCCTGGCGTCGTTGGCAAAGCGGACAAAACCCGTCGTAGCTGTTGGGTGCAAAATGGTTCCCGCAACCGCCGCGGCAGCGGCGCATGGGCACGGCCATTGGGGCAACTCCGATCATTCAGCTCCGACGCGCATGAGTTAACGATATAGCCGCCCGCAGCGGACCCTGCGACGCGACCGGTACTCGTTTTTGACATAAAGATCAGTACTCGAACGATTTGGCGGACTCGCCACGCAGGTAGGACGCTATGCCCACAGGCGGTCGACGGGCTGATACTCCTCGTCGTCGGCAAGGTCGCGCCCCTCACCCGTATGTCCGAACACGGACGAGGGCCCAACAGATCGGGGAGGTGCTGGCGAGGACTCGCTGATCGCTCGCCCATCTATCGGCATGACTTCTCGACTGGAGGTAGTTGCCCCCTTGTGTGTGTCGATCTCTGTCAACGACGAGCCCAGACAGGCGCCGCAGGCGCCCAGCTCACGAGACGTCGCGCCGTGCTCGGCGGCTTCGTTCTTCCGGGTCTGTTGCTCGTTGCTGGTGGTCGTGTGAAGGCCCCTCCGGAGGTTCTCGAGCACTTCGAAAAGATCGCTACGAAGCTCACCGACTCGTATCCTTACGCGCCGGTGCCGGCCACGGCACAGGCCGTCCGCCAGGACCTGCCGATTGCGCACGCGATCCTTGCCGAAGGCGGTCTCGACGAGGAAGGGCTGCGCCGGATGCACGCCGCGGCCGGTCGCCTCGCCGCGATGCTCGGGAATGCCCAGCTCGACACAGGCTGGACGGGGCAGGCATCACGTACGCTCATCGCCGCCTACGACCACGCGGTGCTCGGCAAGGACGCGACTGGTCAGGCGTGGTGCCGGCTCCTGCAGTCGTCGGTTGAACTTGCCGAGGATCAGCCCCGGCAGGCGCTGGTGTACGCGCGGGACGGATGGGCCGTCGCCCCGCCCGGCTCTCCCGTCGCCGCCCGACTCGCGGCCGAATGCATCGCCGCCTCGTTGGCGAAGCTCGGCGACCAGCGTGGCACGTCTCAGGCTTTGGACGATGCCTGGACGATTGTCGGTGACTTCGCGCCCGAACAGCGGGGGCATCCCGGGTGGCACCCCAACCGCCTGCACCCAGCCGAACTCGACTCCATCACGGCGGCGGCCTACATCGACGCCGGAAACCCGCATGCCGCGCTCTTGCACACCGAGCGCGGAATTGCCGCCCTCGACCGTGCACCGGCCGTCAGCCATCGAGCCTACGTTCGGACCAATGCGGCGAGGGCGATGCTAGCCCGCGACGAGATCGAATCGGCGGTCGACTACATGAACGAGGCGCTCGAGGTCTCCAGCGCCCGCAAACTCGCCGACATTGAGCGCCGCGCCTGCGCCTTCGTCGTGAGCGCCCGCAACCGCGCTCCCGGCCCACTCATCGAGAATCTGAAGGAACACGTGCGCCTTTGGCGCGCGACGCGACTCACACAGGTATGACCAGCGATGCTCTTGCACCCCCATTCATGCAAGGGCGCTGTCCGAAGCGAAAGAAAGGCGAGGAGACATTGGAATCACGTGCGTATCGGGACGATAGCGCGTCGAGCAGGATCAGGACCGGCGGTTGCGGAGAGGATGTGGTGGGCGAGCAGTCCGGAGGAGTACCGAGGCGTGAGGTTGGGCGGGAGTTGCTGCGGCAGATGCCGCAGCTTGCTGTGCCCCCGCCGAGCCCGCCCGTGGCGCCGCAGACGGAAGATGCCGCGGTGAAGCGACACGCGACATTGTGGGCTCTCGTGTGCCTGGACGGGGCTACAGATCGGCCGTTAGAGGTGACGATGCCCTTTCCGACACCGAACGCCGCAGACCATTTTGCCGAAGAGTCCGGAATCGCGGACTCGGCGATCGTGCCGATTCGCTTCGCCTACGTCCCGCCAGCGCGCCGTGCCGGGCCGTGAGACGCGGCTGCCCGTGACTGTTGGGACACGAGGTTCGGCTCCGCATCCCTCATCGAAGGAAGTCGCTGCGGAAGCGGACTGGCCGTCGTCGGCGTATGTCGCAACGGCCCGGTTAACATCCACACTGACGTCAGGGATTGAGGCCGCCGGTCCGGCGAGGATCTACGGGGTAGCCGTCTACGTGGGTCATTCCCGGGAGATCGGCGAGATCCTCGTAGTGTTCCCGACGGCCGCGGCGGCGCGCCGGTATGCCGTCGACACTCATCTTGCCAACTATCAGGTAGTCATGCTAACTTTTCCACCTGACTCGGGGTGACAAGTGCGGCGGATCTTAGTCGTGTCGTCCTTTTGGCGCGTTGCGCGACTGCGCTAGCGATGGACGGCGGGAGCAGGCCGCGCCAAGGGCCGATTCAGATTCTATTCCAATCGCCGCAGCTCTCGAATAAGGAGCCTGCCGAGGCGGGTGAGGAGAAGCAGCACAGTTGTCACGCTCGCGGCGAGTAGGCCGATCATGAGATAGAATAATGAGTTCGTTCCGATGATCTGCAGAACGCCGAAAGCCGTTCCGAACGGTAGGCCGACCACGGTGAGTAGACCGAGGGCCGCAGCTACCCGCTGCCCTTCCTGCGTTTGAACAATCCTGTTGAGGTCGGCAATCTCGGCTAGCACCGCGTCGAACCGCTCCGGTAGCCGGTGTTGCGATTGATAGGCAGTGAGAATATCATTAGCAGATCCGTGAGCGCTGGCATCGCGCAGCCAATAGATGCTGCGAAACCGTGCCGCTTGCTCTTCCAGCTTTGGCAGATGGCGGGGCATGTCGTCCGCGTCAAACGCCCGCGCTGCCTCATCGACCATCGCCTCGATATGCGAACGCTGGATCATGCCGAGGAGAATGGCGTCGAGGTAGGTGGTATGTGCGTAGAGCTGTGCGTAGCCCAGGAATGGATCATGGTCGCCGCGGTCGCGGCGTAGGCCGACGAAGGCGGCGCCGTCCCTGGTGACCAGGCCGCGCCAGTCACCCGACAGGACCACGGTCCCGCCGAGCAATTGGTCAGCACGGTCGGGGTCAGGCGGGTAGTCGTCGGGAGACGTGCGGGACGCGAGCAGCCACAGCCACTGCTCGGCCCGGGACCAGGATCGCACATGCCTGGCACCCAGCGGTCGCGGTAGCTGCCGCTCCGTCGAGCTGAGGAAGGCGACGGTGTAGGGACGGCCAGCGAACAGAAGTGCCCACGGCTGGAGGGCCGCCTCAAGGTCGGGCACGAGCGAGCTGGTGCCGCGTCGTCCGGCGAGACTTCGTAGAAGATCTCGTAGCTGGCCTTGGTGGCTGTTGATATGGAAGATCGCAAATGCCGTATCGGACCGCCCGGCGAGATCGGGGATGACAAGTTCAACAGCGAAGATTTCGCCGCCGACGATTTGAACGGACGCAAGGCGATGCCAGCGGCTGGGCCGTGTCCCGTCACCGTAAAGGACACGAGTGCAAGGTGGGCTGAAGTAGGTGCGCCGGGCGGCGTCCGTCGCCTCAATGTCACGGTGCCCAAGCGGCACCGGGCCTTTTGCCCAATCCGGGGCCTCTGTCACGCGCGCCAGACAGACGGCGACGACGGAGTGTCGTCCGTCAGCTCTTACCGATAGAATTCGTCGACCTCCGGCAGATCCAGTCTGATCACGAAACAGGCGCGTCGGGTGGCGGGGTCTATCTCGAAGCGAACCCGCTCACCGACGACGGTCGTCCGAAAGCCTTCCGTGACGATGTCGCTGTAGTCGAAACCGTATGTCTCACCGTCTTCGTCGTCGCGAACGAAGTAGGTCGCTGTGACACGGTGGGGACCGCCGCCCAGTGGCTGCCGGTCGACGATGCGGCCGAATCGCTGGGCAGCCTCGGGACGGCGGGTGGGCGCGGTCATTCTGCCTCCTGCACGCAGCGAAATCCGACGGCGTTGCTGCATCCGCGGCGGACGTAGAGTGCCTTCGAGGATGCCTGGACGGCACGGTACGGATTGTCGTACGAGCCGCCGCATATCACGGCCGAGTTGAGGTTGTCGAACACAGTCTCGGTCCACTCCCAGACGTTCCCGGACATCCCCTTGACTTCGCAGTGGGACTGATTACGAGGATGGTCGGTGACTTTGGTCGGCGCACACTCCTTGAGTCGGCCGCCGTCGATCTCCTGCTTCCAGACTTCGTAGGTCACCAGTGGGCGACCGCTCCATGTGTCGGCGCAGTTTACCGCGTCGAGGTCGAGCATATCGCCCCACGGGAACAGACGGCCGTCGGCTCCCCGGGCTGCGGCTTCCCACTCGAGGGAGGTCGGAAGCCGCTTGCCCTCGAAACGGGCGAACGCGTAGGCGCTCCACCAGCTAATGCAGATAGCCGGATACTCGTCGAACCGAGGGTCGGTGAAGTAGTCGGCAGCGCGCAGACGTTCCCACCACGGCTCATGACTGTGCCCTACTGGCGTCTCGGGGTGGTCCCACGCGCCGCTGCCCTGGCGTTCGACTGCGGCAAGGAATCCCTTGTACCGCCCGACAGTCACTGGGAACTCGTCGAAGGCCACCGGCTTCTCCACCTCGCGGAGAAGTAGCCGGTGACTGGGGCCGAGCACGTAAAAGCCGGCCGGGACGACGAGCGGTACGGCCGGGGGTGTCTCGGTTCCGAGGTAGTGGAGAAACCTTCGGACCTGCTCCGTCAGCAAAGGTTCCGGGCGGGCGGCCGCCGCGGCCGCCCGCCCCTCGGCGCTCCGCAGAAGCCGGGCAGCGAAGTACTCCTGGAACACGGAGTGAACGGGGGTCACGGCGTCAGCTCCCGCCGGCCGGAACAATGGGGCGAGGAGAAAGGTCTCCTGGCTCACCCGCCCGGCGGCGAAGCACTCGATGCCGAGTTCCGTACACACTTCGGTCAGCGAGAAGATGGTCTTGTCTGCCAGGAAAGCGAGTCCGAGCAGTCGTTCAAGGCCCCGCTGAAGGTGGGAGAGGTTCCTCGACGTGAGGATCTGGCCGACGCGGGCGGTGACGAGATCGGCGAGGCGCCCCGCCGAGTCAGCGGTGAGGACCGTGTCGCCGCGCCCGGTCTGGTCGGCGAGTCGCACCTCGAGAGGCGAGACGGTGAGCGTCTGCTGATGCCGCTGCAACTGAAGATCGTGCAGACGTACTACGGCGAACCGCGGCAGCTCGAGCGGGTCGACGCCGTTCGCGTGAAGCTGCTGTACGAGCTGCTCCGAGATAAGGGACGAATTATTCAACAGCCGCCGGACCTGCGGAGAGTCAGCGAGGAACGAATATCGGGACGACATGACTACCGTCGACTCGGCGGAGAGGGCCTGCGCGACGTCCGCAAACAGGGAAAGGAACGCTGTGAGGCTGGTGCTCTGGACCGCCTCGTCGATGGCGTCAAGCACACAGAGCACAGATCCTGCGCGTATCAGGTAAAGGAACACGTCGAATACCCGCTGGCGGGAGATCGGCATGTATGGTGCGAGGATGCGGGTTACGAAATCGCCGAACTCCTCGTCGGGCTGCTTAAGGCTCATATCGAGGTAGAAACGATAGCGATGGGTCGGGGAACCCTCCGGGGCCACAACAAGGCGCTTGAGCAGAGTCGTCTTTCCACTGCCTGGCCCGCCGATGACGAGGATGTTCGCCGACGTGCTGGCGAGGCTCCGCAGCATCTCCGCGGCATCGCTGGTTTCGCTGATATCCAACTCACCGGTGTGCTGGTCGGCTTCCATGAGTTCGGCTGTGATCGTCATCGGCTCGGCGACTTCGGCACTTGGAACAACCGGCGGGTACACACGCTGCAGGGCCGCCAGATGGCCGGGTACGTCGACTATCGTCTCTACGAATCGCTCGTAGGCGATGATGCGGATCTCGCCGTCGGCAAACGGCGTTACCCCCGTGGCGGGCTCATCCTCAACCAGTAGGAACCGTGTCCGCTTGGGAAGCTGCGTCTGGAGAAGCTCGCCACTCGTGGCGCTCAAGAGCTGACTCAGCTCATCCAGACTCCGACTGAGCATGATCTCGACGTACTCGACCCGCAGCCCGGCCTGCCGACCGAACAACTGGTAAACCGTGCTCTCGGACAGCTCGAAGCGCTTGACTGCACGGAAGCCCAGCGTTGCGTAGAGGCCGGCGAGAAACTCGGCCTTTTTCTCGACGAGGGGGCTGAGCTGCGGCGAGTCCCCGGTGACCGCGGTAAGTCCAGTGTTCGTGAACCAGTCGAGGACGTCGAGCAGGCGTCGTACCGCGAGAAGACCGTCTTCGTCGGCAATGTCGTAGCCGTCGTGCGTGGACCTGTTCCGGAGCCGCTGGATGTCCGTGAGAGCGTTGATGACGTTGGTGCTGCGAATATGCGGCCGACAACCTTTGATCAGATCGTTCAGGGCTTTACCGGAAGGGTCGCCGGGTACCTCGTAATGGCTCCATACCTGCTTCAGCAGACGCTCGGAAATCTTTCCGATCAGTGCGATGGTGTTTTCGGGATAGCCGTCACCCAGGGAACGGACCGGTCGATCGAAATCCAGGCCGAGATGCCGCGCGATCCTGGAGTGACTTTCCAGCTCGCTCTGCAACCGGCGGAGCCGATCGTCAATGGCTTCTGTCAACGGTTACCTTCCCGTGCGCCGAGGACGAACGCGAACCGGTCCGGGAATGACAGTATCTTCTCGGTATGTCGGCGGTCGATCTCGGCGAGTCCGGCCTCGATCTCGACGTCATCGAACGTCGCAAGCAAGGACATATAACGGTCTCGCACCATTGCCAGATAGCGGCCCTTGGGAATCTCGAGCGGGAAGTCGTGGTAGGTGACGCTGGCGGAGAGCCCCGCCTTCCGCATGTGATCGGCGATGACGTCGGGGGCGGGCTGGAGGGACTCGAACCTCTCGAGCGCCGCGTCGAACAGCGGATACTCGATCCGAGTTGGCAGCATCACGACGAGCAGCCTGCCACGGACACCGAGTAGGTCGGCGAGGCCGGCAATGACCCATCGGCGGTCGACGTCCGCCACGTGGTGGATCGCTTCCTTGACGATGATCGCGTCGAGGCTTCCGTGCGCAGTGGTCGGTCCGGCCGATGCCGGCCGCCCGCGGGCCAGTTCCTCGGCAGAGGCACGCAGGGGCTGTAAACCGGGATCAGCGGGAAGCTGCGCGAGCATCGCGGCCGAGGGGTCGACGCACAAGACGGGTGACGAGGGATGGACCAGGTCACGGATACGGCGGGTGAACAGCCCTGTCCCGCAGCCGACATCGGCGATCCGGTCAGCCGCGCTCAAAGCGAGCGAGCTGGCAATCGCGTGGGCCATCCAGCCCAGGAACGCTCCACTGTGCGACCAGTTGTGGTCGTAGCTGCCGGCAAGGCGCTCGTAGTGCGCCGCCGTCTCCGGCCCCGCCAAGCTGGTCACCTCCCGCCCACCGGTACAGGCGGATCATAACGGATCGGTTTCCCAACGAATGTGAACACGGACAACTCGGTCACTCCGAGCCGGGTCAACGCGAGACGTGCGCCGACGGCTCACAAGGGCATCGGCGACGAAGGAGCGAGTGCCGCCCCGTAGCGGGGTGGCACTCGCGAGTTTGATCAACCGTCCATCCTTCGTTCGAGCAGCTTGAGCGCGAGAGTGAGCACGAGGGTTGGCTCATGCCTTTCCCGGCGTCGGAAGGTGTCGGCGGTGACCTTGTACAACCGAGCCGCCTGCTCCCTCCTCACCTCCACCCGTACGCCGGTGGTCCCCGGACGAAGACACAACATGATCTCCATCGCGGTCTTACCGGGCGCATCCATGGTGCCGACAACCTCGCTGATCTCCCGTTCCGTCTTGACCGCCCGCTCGTAGATCGACGCGGGTTCGCCGTCACGGGTTGGCTGGAGCAGGTGGATCAGAGCCGGGGTGAACGACAGCAGCTCCGGGGCCCGAGCGCCATGCCGGAACGACCGGCGAAGGCTGGTGACCAGCTCGGGGACGTGCAGAGATTCCTGTGTGTCCATCGTTTTGCGACGGGGGGCGCCGTTGCCCCCGCTGACCCCGTCTTGTTCACCTTCCTTTCGCCGTGGCTCCAAGTCTGCGGGGCCGACTATGGAGCAGGAGAGTCGTCTTGCCCGCCTCTTGACCACGCTAACCTTCGTTTGTCGAAATTTGGCGTCTGTTGTGCGCGGGGCTACGTGCCCAGTTCCGAGAACGCGAGCGACCCGGTTGAGGACCACCGCCGCCCCGGCATCCCCGCCACAGCCGGCCGGCGAACGGGCGGCAGCTCGCGGTGCCCGTATCTCTCAGGGAGACCGACCGCTCGCGACGCGGAGCTGCGCCGGGCTTGAATGAGCACCCGCGTCCCGGCGGGACGGTTGGGGGGTGTGGACGCCCGCGTCTGACGTCCGAGCCGAGCCGGGCCTGACGCGGGGTGTGTATGAAACCTGCCGCGCCAGATGCGTCGGCTCGCCGGGTGGCTTGCGGTTCCGCTGGTGCGCCCGTTTCGGGCGCTGGATAGGTCGGCTCACCGCTCGACTGTTTGCGCAGGTGAGAGCCTCGAAGCCACAGGCGCGAGCCTGCAGGCGTCGCGCCCGTGTCCTCTTCGTCGCCAGCTTGGCGGCCCTTTCGTTGCCGTCTTTCCGGCGCGTCTGGCGTCCGGGAAATTGACGGAGAATGCGTCATGGTGTCGGCCTCCCTTTTCTCGGCACAATGGAAAAGGCCCCAGCGGGAAGGCGCTGGGATTACCGCTTCGAGCGCCCCGTCCGGGCCAGCCTGTGACCGGAGACGGCGCACTTACCGTTGACCCGAGAGAGGATTTGCCGTGCCACGGATATATTACCAACGGAGCGCCATGGGCGTCTTCTTCCGTTGGCTGCTGTTCTTCATAGGTCTGTTTCTCGTGGCGAGCGCCGTTGGCTGGATGGTTAGTCACCTCCTGCCTTTCCTCCTGATCGCCGGCACGGCCTGGGGCGTATGGCGCCTTGCCGGGAGGCGTCGCTGACGATCAGCGCTGGCACCGCGCGGTGACCGATCCGAACCCGGAACTTTCCTAGTCCAGTCTTTTCAACCCTGCCCTGCTGCTTGTCATCCACACGATAAGGAGATGCCGCATGCCCGAGTTTTCTTCATCTACCGAGCGTTTGTTCGGCCGGCTGACATTGGAAGACCTGTCGAATCGGTCAGACAAGGCATATACCGACCTTCAGACAAGCTACACCGCCAGCTCGGCGCTCTACCGCCTCTACGGGGCCGAAACGCTCGATGACACCGAGCTACGCGAGGCACTCGACCTGGTCCTCGCCCGGCTGTGCGCGTACCGGGACGACACCCGTGCTGCCTGGAGAGCCGCGCACCGGACCTGGGCGCGGGCCGCGGGAGTGCCCGTCACACCCGACGATACCGACTCACCCGAGGAGACCCCCACAGGTGAGGTATCCGAAGACGTCGACCCCGAAAACACGGAAGGGATGAACGCGTGACGTACTTATGTGCCCGTTTTCTCCTCAAGATCAGGGAAGGAGGTGCCGCGTGTCGGTCGCAGCGGTGATGTGGTTGCTCGTGCTGCTGGGAATAGCGTTTCTCGCCCCCCGGCTGCGGGTGAGTCGCCTGATCCCGGTGGTGTGCCTTCTTCTCGGCTTCTGTCTGGCGTCGTTGGGGCTGTTGCCTTCGGCTCACGACGTTACCGATCGCATCAGCGAAATCATCTCGGCAATCCACGTGCATTTCTGATCCCACACAAGGGGTGATTTCCATGAACATCGCGTTGCTTGTGTTGCTATCCGCGGCGGTAGTGCTGGGAAACGGCAGCATTCTCGTGCTCGCGCTGCTGCGGCTGGCCGAGGAACGCCGCGACCTCGAGGACGCGCGGCGCACAGCCGAAATTCAGCGCCAGCAGTCCATGTATAGCGGGCCGCATCTGGTCCGGTAGCTCGGCCCGGGGCGCGGTCCTGACCGCCCAGACAGACACCGCGCCCCGGGGCCCCTGCCCGACCCCGATCGTGTCGACGTTGGAGAGGAAATCTCATCATGACCGAGCCCGCGTCCCATCAACAGTCCGAAGCTTCCGGCCCGCCGGACGGACCACCCAGCCCGACGTCGGGACCGGTCGGTCCGCCCGCCGACCGCTCCCACCCGACGTCCGTACCTGGCGGATGGGTGCCCGACATGAGAGCAGTCAGCAGGGAGATCTCCCGCTACCTGCCAGCCGACCGCAGCCCGGCAGTCCCCCCGTCGAACCTCCCGATGCTGCCGGCCCTGCCCGACCACGTCGATCCCGGCCACCATCCGCCGGACGGCACGGGGCTGGTGCCGGTTGACCCGCCGAAACCGCCACGGCCGCCGATCGTCGACCGCGCGCGCACGGCAAACCGGCGGCCGATTCTGCCCGTGTGGGCGCGTTCCTGGACCACGTTTCACGCGGCGGCGCTCTGGCTGACCGGCCATTACGCGCACACGGTCGCGTTCCACGGGGTGCGGCTGCCGGCGTACGTGGGCCGGCTCGCTGGGCGCGCTCCCCGCGGCCTGGGCCACATCCTGGCCCACAGCGTGGGCTGGCTGAGTGACTCCGAGGGGCGGCCGATACGGGCTGCCGCGGTCCTCCAGGCCGACGGAGCGCTGTACCTGCGACTGTCCCAGATCCACGACAGCCGCGTGCGACGCCGCGTACTCGTGACGCTCCTCCTCCTGCTGCCCGCCGTCTTCCTGCTGGATGGTGCGTGGTCGGCTGCCCCTGTCATGGGACGCCTGCTCGGCGTCGCCGGTGCGCTGGGAGTCCTGGGCATCATGGGGGCACCGGCGGACCGGCCGCTTGTCGGCCCGGCGGTCGTGCCTACCCGGGTAGGCCGGTTGACCGCCGACATCGTGACCCGCGCCCTCGAGTCCCTCGGCATCGCTGAGATCAACAAGGTGCGTCGAGAGGGTGGCGGGATCAGTTTCCCGGCGCCGATCACTCGCGACGGTCCCGGCTGGCGGGCTGACGTCGACCTACCGTACGGCGTCACCGTCTCCGACATCCTGGACCGTCGGGAGCGGCTCGCGTCCGGGCTGCGTCGTCCGCTGGGCTGCGTATGGCCCGAAGCCGCCGAGGACGCCCACGCGGGGCGGCTCGTGTTGTGGGTGGGCGATCAGGACATGGCGAGGGCTCCCGCGGCCGCATGGCCGCTGGCTCGCCGGGGCGCGGTGGATGTGTTCGCCCCGGTGCCGTTCGGCTCGGACCCGCGCGGGCGACCCGTGACGATTCTCCTGCCGGAAAACAATGTACTGATCGGCTCGCTACCCGGGGCGGGGAAGACGTCGGCGGTCCGCGTGTTGATGCTCGCCGCCGCGTTGGACCCGACCTGTGAGCTGTGGGTGTTCAATCTGAAAGGCACGGCGGACCTGGACGCCGCAGGGAAGGTCGCGCACCGGTATACATCCGGGATCGATGACCAGGCGATCGAGGCGGCACTCGTGACCTTGCAGGACCTGCGTGCCGAGATCGTTCGCCGGGCCGCCGCGCTGAAAAGCCTACCCAAGGACCTCTGCCCGGACGGGAAAGTGACGCGGCAGCTTGCGAACCACCGCGCCTTGGGTCTGCACCCACTGGTAGCGATCATCGATGAATGTCAGAACCTGTTCAGTCATGCGGCATTCGGCAAGGAGGCGGGAGAGCTGGCGACCGATATCATCAAGCTCGGCCGCGCACTCGGTGTCATCCTGCTGCTGGCCACCCAGCGACCGGATGCCGCGTCGTTACCCACGGGTGTCTCATCGAATGCCTCGATCCGATTCTGCCTGCGTGTGATGGGTCAGACAGAAAATGACATGGTGCTGGGCACCTCGATGTACAAAAACGGTGTCCGCGCCACAACGCTGCGGCCAACAGACAAAGGCATCGGCTACCTTGTCGGCGCGACCGACACCCCGGTCATTGTCCGTACCGCCTATGTCGATGCCGTCGCGGCCGAACGCATCGCCGACCGTGCGCGCGCGGCCCGAACCGCCGCCGGCACCCTTGACGGCTATGCCACCGGAGACACAGGCAAGGAAATCACACCGTCCGTCTCACTACTGGATGACATCGTTGCCGTGACCCCCATGCCCGAGGGAAAAGTCTGGTCGGAGACAATCACAGCCCGGCTGGCGGCGCTGCGGCCGGAAGTCTATGACGGGTGGAACGCCGAACAGCTCGCGGTCGCGCTCAAGCCGCTGGGAATCGAAACGATACAGATCAACCGTCGGATCGAGGGAAAGGTCGTCAACCGGCGCGGCATCGACCGCGCCCAGATCACCGCCGCGGTGGCGGAACGTGACCGCGGACGGCGTCCGGCATAGCCGGGGACGGTGCTTGCGTAAGCGACGCTCGTGCTTATGTAAAGCACCCCTGCTAGCGGCCAACACCGCCTTTGAGCTGCGGCGTAGCACGTAAGCACCCCGCCGGCGGGAAGCGGCAACGGGGCGGAAAGCCACGCCGTGCGCCGGGTCCTGGCCCTCACGCCGCGACCCGGCGAAGACCACCCAGACAGTGACTCTTCGTGGCATCTCCACGCCCTGCAACGGGTCAGCCGCGACGGAATCAACACCCCGGGGACATCCGCTTCACCTCCCATGATCCCCGGCTCCCGTCGTCCGCATGAGGGGTCCTTAGCTGGGCTTTGTTGTTCGTCTTCCTGGAAATTATGCGTCCCGATGTGAAAAAGACCGGCAAGGAGAGAACGAGATGTCGACAGTTCTTGACCTGTTCTCTGGCGCGGGTGGCTGGTCGCTGGCCTGTTCCCGCCTCGGCCTGGAAGAAATCGGTATCGAGTGGGACCCCCGTACCTGCGAAACCCGCCGCGCCGCGGGCTTCGTGACGGTCGAAGACGACGTCGCCGGAGTTCGTCCGGATGATTACGCTGGCGTCGATGGGCTGATCGCTTCCCCGCCGTGCCAGCCGTTCAGTACCGCGGGGAAAGGCGGCGGGATCGACGACCCCCGAGGGCAGCTCGTCTACCAGCCGATGCGGTTCGCTCGTCGCATACGGCCGAGATGGATCGCCTGCGAGGAAGTTCCCGGCGTGTTACCTATCTGGAAGGGATTCGCGTTCGAGCTACGCCGTGCCGGCTACACGACATGGACAGGGATACTGGCCGCCGAAGAATACGGGGTACCGCAGACCCGCCGTCGCGCGTTCCTCCTCGCTGTCCACGGCAACCATCCCGTCCACCCACCCGCCGCGACCCACAGCCGCTACCACG
>NZ_CAKJTM010000090.1:0-17375 GCF_917627345.1 Protofrankia sp. CiP3
CCCATCTCAAACACTCTCTTAATCGTCATGTCCACGCGACCTTGGGATGGTGTCGGATGGGCGGAGTTCTTGTAGCGGATGCCGATGGCAAGTCGCGCGTTCGGACGGATGCGGGTATCGAACACACTCCCGGTGCCGCCGACGGCGGCACCGGGAGTGTGTCGGTATGCCGGGACAGACAGATGGTCCCATCGGTGAGCCGCTTCCGGGGCCTACGGGTGCCAGCTGATTCGGCGGCACCCGATGGCTGGGCAGAAGAGTTCAACCGCCTCCAGCGAAAC
The DNA here is from genome assembly GCF_917627345.1 of Protofrankia sp. CiP3. NCBI lineage: Bacteria > Bacillati > Actinomycetota > Actinomycetes > Frankiales > Frankiaceae > Protofrankia > Protofrankia sp. CiP3. The sequence continues at coordinate 282 of NZ_CAKJTM010000090.1, forward strand.
CTTATCAACCTGTGTCAGCGGACAGTTCGGTGGCAGCGGGAACGTGACGAAGCCATAGAGCTGTTGATGCGGGAGCGGTCGGAGTACCGCGATGTGGTGCGGCAGCGGCGAGAACGCCTGCGTAAACTGACCGACGCCGTGGGCCGGCACTGGGGCGACTATTTTTCAGGACTCAGTGCCGGAGATACCTTCGCCACCGACGATGTGGATGTCGATCCGCAGGCAACGCTGTGCTATCCGGCGACGTGGCTGCTGCCGGATGAGCCGCTTCCGGAGGCTACGGAAGTCGTTGACAATCCGGCAGCACCCGATGCGTGGGCTGAAGAGATCAGCCGTTTCCAGCGGAACCTCCTGAATCTCGAGCGGCACGCGGACCGGCTGCGGCGGGAACGTAACGAAGCCAAGATCCTCTGGGCATGGGAGAAAGCGGCCCATATTGATGCCGAGTGGTGTCACGAAGAATATTTGACTGATCTGCTTGCCACCGTGCACCGGTACCGGGACGTGTGGCCTATGCAAAATTCCCGACCATATGATCTAGGCGATGACATCGTCGCGGGCCGGAGTGGGACGCCGGAACTGGCCGGTGGTCTTGATGCGCAGGGGCTTCCCGGACCGGGCTGGGGCATCTCGGGTGTGCCAGAATTGGATGATGATCTTGACTTGCTCTTTTAGGGCGTGTTTCGAAAGTCAGCTGTCCGGCCCGGCCGCGACCAGGGGCCGCCTGGACGCGGCTCTCTGATCCAACGACGACTTCCGAAACACGCCGTAGGGCGTACGGCAAGAGGGACGTGGATCAGGGAGCCTGGTTGGGGTGTGTGCCTCGCGAGGCGCCGTCCGGTCGGCGCGAGCCGGACAGTCTTATTGCCGAAGTCACCAAAGATTGCCAGTCATTGCTGCTCATGGGTGTCAGGCGCATGGAACGGTGTGGGGTGCCAGCAGCTGGCTTGGTGTGTCCGCTCGGTCGTTCAGCCTGCCTTGGCCGCCTGGTCAGTGAATGTGAACGAGCGGCCTGAAGTTTCAGGTAGACGCCGGTGGCCGAGTCCTGGCACCCCACGGGGACGTACTGTGCCCGACCGGGCTCAGCCGAGCGGAGCCAGCAGTTCTTTCTTGCCTTCGAACGCGAAGAGCAGCAGGTCGACCATACGGAAAGTGTGGTTGTCCGGTCCGAGCGACGGCCGCCAGCTCGGATCGCGGACGATTGAGGCATTGCTGCCCTCCATCGCGCGATGGAATACCTCCGCCACGATCCGGCCACCTACGCCGGTGAGGCGGCCGCCGTTCAGTTCAGCTTCCCGCAGGATGTAGAACCACAGTGGGGTGTTTTTTGCGAACGAGTCCTTCTGATCGGCCGCGAGCTGGTCGAGGGACGCGCCCTGGTTGCCGGCGATGATCTGATCGGTGGTCAGGGGCGGGACTTCTAGATACTTGGCCAGTTGCTGGCCGCTGCCCAGTCTGACCATACCGGCGCGTGTCAGGTTACGGAACGCGAGGTTTAGTTGACGTCCAGCCGCGTGGACCGTGGCATCCTGGCCGCCGAAGGTGCCGAGGGGCAGCTGTTGCAGCGGGTTGACCAACAGGGTGTCGATACGTTTGGTGATGTTGAAGTCATCGGGGGCGATAGTGAGATCGTCGCGCTTGGCCTCGCTGAAGTCGTATAGCCGGCGGAAGTCAGCAACCCAGTTGCTGGGCAATTTCAGGCCACCGATGTTCGGGTCGTTCAGATCACTCACCGAGCCCGACGGTGGTGGTGCCAGGATTCCGCTGGTGCCGGAGAACGCAAAAAGGAGTAGCAGAGTGGCCGGTATACCCTGTTTCCGGTTGAAGACAGCGTTCCATTCGTAAGCGCCGCGTATCATGCTGTGGCCAAGTCGGTAGGCCGCGACGGAGAACTCGATCGGCATGGTGGGAAGGTCGCCAGGCTGGATGTTTTTGCCACCATACCGTGGGTACCACCCGAGGTCGCCATAGGCTGCCGGTACCTCGAAGAACCGGCGTCCGTTTGTGAAGACATCGGTGACGATCGCAGGATCAACCACGCGCGGCAGGAAGTCGGTACGCAGCATCCACTGGTAGTGCCTGACGACAGTGTTTCGGGCGGCGGAAAAAAGCTGCACGCTTGGTGTGCTGCCAGCCAGCGTACGCACGACGCGATTGTGAAACCTGATGAAGGCAAGGTGGGTCTGCGCGACCGCGAGGTTCTCATCATTACGTCGGTCAGGGATGTTCGCCAACCGTTGATCGGCCAGCGTTGAGCCCGTGCCGACCCGCGGCAGGTCGAAGCCGTCATGCGAGAGTCGGGCGAACGGGTTATCGGCTCCTGGGGCGCCCTTGCCCACCCCCGTCGTCGACCCGCTCTTGAGGCTGACTCCGTCGTCGGCGTAGAACCGCGGGTCCTTCTGCGGGCCGCGACCGTAGAGCGAGTCGAGATCAAGCGACGGTGACCGGCCCTGGACCAGCTCATCAACGGTGACGTCCTGGCCGAGTCGGTCGGTGTTGTTGTCCCTGGTCAGATCGTGGTCGACGAACTGGCCGAGATAGGTGAACCCGGAGGGGATACCCGAGTCAGGGCTTCCATGATCTTTCACGCCGGACTCGGGGTCGCCACCGGCCGGGTCGGTGGTCATCGCGGTCGCCACCGTTTCCACGATCAGTCGCTGGGTGTCGTCAATCGGTGCTCCGACCGGTCCCAGCCGGGAGAATCGGAACTTGCGCACCTCGGCAATCGCTGATGGGCGAACGGTGATCGGCTCGCCGTTACTGTCGAGCGTCAAGATTCCTTCGCCGATGACGTAGTAGTCGTCTCGGTTATGGCGTTTCATGCGCAATCCCTTCGATATGGCGATCGGCACGCCGGGAAATGTTGGCTTTTGGTTTCAGGAAATCGATTTCTTGACTGGCTGGGTTTGCCGAGGACTTCTAGGGAGATTCTAAATCGCTATATTATATTTTGAATTGTTGCTTGAGATCTTCATGCGGGATTATGGATAATTTTTACTTTTTCATCATTTATCTGTTCTCAAAATCTTTAAAAATTCCTGTCGGGGACGCGCCGGTGAGAATTAGCCAAGATACCGATGGGCCGCCGGCGAAAGAAGTCGCTCCGCTCTGCTGGCAGAGCGTTCTGAATGCGTTGTTTGGATTTTGATTGGTAACAGCTGGTCAGAAGACCGGTGTGGTGGCTCCGTGCAGAATACAGCTGTTCGAGAATGTCTTCCGCCAGTGGACAGCCCGGCCAGCCCAGTAGCCGTCGGCGGTTGCTGTGACGGGGTCATAGATGAACGGACAGATTGCCCCCGGATCTCCTTGAAGCCGGCCAAGGTCACCGCCAGCATCCGCGATAGCTTTACACGCCGGGCCCGGGTTGGGATGGGTTGTCGCGCTGTTCGGCGGACAGAACAGCGTGACCGGTGTGGCGCCAACGTATGGTGATTCGCCCTTGGCAACGGTGAGGATCAACGCCCCGGTCGTACGAGCCACTGGGCTGGCTGTGGCCGCAAACGCCGGAGCGGTGGCCGCACCGGCGAGCAGTAATGATGCCACGGCAAGTAAGACCCAGCGGGCAAGATTCCTTTTCGCCGTCACAATAACCTCCTCCATCGTGATCGTCGATTTTCCCCGCCGAGAACGTGACCCTCGACGGTGGTGCGACGCGGAAGGTGAGTCACCGGAAAATGGTCCGGAAGGCTCAGAGCTGTAGCCATATCCCTGTAACTCTTACGGTACGTTATGTTACAGGCCAAATTCATGTACATAGGTTTTATGTGTCAGAAACATGACATCGAACATTATCCAGAAGTCGGATCGTAATCCGCGTTGCTGTGTATGTATGCCGCTTCGCCCCTTCCGGCCAAGGCTCGGGCGACGCTCACCGGAACCCGAATGAGGCGAGTTCGGTGGGCCCAGAATCCCGATATGGGCGGCGACCTGCGCGTTTGCCTGTGGAGTGGGGCCAGGTCGGCTAGCCGGATTCTCATGGTACAATCCCCACCCTCTGCCCTGACGCGGTAAGCAGTGCCTTGCCGGCGGCGGCCTCACGGAAACATGGAAGCATCCTGGCATGTCACTTTGCGGACATCGTGATGTTTTATGTGAGGACCCTTGACTTAGAGCGCCCGGCAATAGGGGACGCGGCGTCGCGGGGCTCGGGCACGCACCTCGCTGTATCGCTCCCCATCCATCGCTGCGCGATGCACGGGTACCCCGGCTCGTCGGTCACCACCCAATACCAGGGTGGCTCCTCCTCCGCCTCGCGATGCACGCACCCCAGCCCCGTTCCTTGATCCACGCCCCTATTGCCAGGCGTTCTTATCGATGATGATGTTCCCTCCTCGATCGAGGGGGTTATCCCGCAGCTGCCGCGTCCAGCGTGCCGGGTAGCCGGAGGCGCGGGGCCGCATCGATCGAAGCGAGCCGAGAGCGGACAGCTCACGTCAGGTGGATCCACGTCGCGATCGAGGGGACTCCTTGTTGATCGACTATGAACAGCATGTACCAGCCGGGCGGCGCGATGTTGGGATTAGAAGTAATCGTGACGTCAAGTGAATCATTTTCTCGAGAAACGATCTGTAGGTCAACGAGGCGTTGGCCGCTGTCAAATGAATGCGTTGTGACACAATTTTTGATCAGCGAAGCCCACCGAATCGTGTTCGCCTGTGCTGTCGTAATCGTTACGGTCTGGCCGTAACTCCATTCCTCCTGCGCCGTACCGATGACCGGTCGAGGCCCCTTGAACAGGTAGGGAGGGCTGAAGACCTCGACGCGCATTTCCTCCTCCGGATCCGGAGGCTCCCAGCTGATCTGGTGCCCGCCTTCGGGGTTGCCGCCGGCCGCGACGACGCGACCGTCGGGTAGCAGCAGCGCCGTCGAGTGGTAGAGACGTTGCACGGTGGCCGCGGCCATCAGGCTCCAGGTGTTGGTAGCCGGGTCGTAGATCTCGCCCTGCAGCCGGGCTAACGGCTCATCCTCTTGCTTCAGCGAACCACCGCTGACAAAAACCGTACGGTCGGGCAGCAGGACGGTGTTCAGATGCAGACGGGGAAGTCCTATGGGAGCGCCGGCATGGTAGATGGGGTCGGCCGCCTTCAGGTCGACAATGGACACCGCGTCGGTGGCGTCGGTCTTATCTGGCTTACCCACCGGACCGCCACCGATGATCATTATTCGTTGGTCCTGGGCCGGCGGAAGGATAACGCTGGCTGACTGATTGCGCATGTCAGGGGCGAGCAGGTCCCGGACCTGCTTGGTGGTCACCGGATCGTGCGTGAGATCTATGATGCAGGGATCCACCTGCAGCGGGTCGTCCATCCGGCCACCGGAGAAAAAGATCTTTCCGCTGGCGAGCAAGAACAGATGGGCGTATAAGGGCAGACCGGGAAAACCGTCGGCGAAGTGTCGGATGTGCCAAGTGTCCGTCGCTGCGGAGTAGATCTCAAGGGAGGTCTTCGGCAGATCACCGCCGTTGTCACCCAGGCCGCTCGCCGCGAGGATTTTTCCGTCCCCGAGAGCGATCAGTGTTGGATACCAGCGCCCCTGCGCCATATTGCCGGCAACGGACCATTTCTCGGTGGTGAAGTCGAAGATTGCGGCGTCCTTGCGACCGCGGAACGGATTGTAGTCGATTGTGCCGCCGGCGGAGAGGAGCCGGCCGTCCGGAAGAAACGCGTCGCCACCACAGAAGAAGTCGAATGGTTTGTGGTTCGCGGTGCGCAGCGTCGGTGGGTGAGAGAAGGTATTATGCGGTGGACTCCACACGACGCTGGTGAAGATTCCCTTGCTCTCGTCGCCGAATATCGGGCTGTTGAAGCGGGTCGCGCTGCTTCCCGAGCCGGCGAAAAACAGCACCTTGCCCTTCGGGAGCAATGCGGCGTGTACGGCGAGGACACCTGAATGGAAGTTGAGAACATCCCATGATCCTTCTCTTTCTGGGTCATGATCAAGGTCAATGATCTCGTACAGGCCGGCGTTCTGCTGCGGACTGTTGTCAACCATAAACGCAAAGAGGCGGTGCTTGTTGTTCGTCTTGGCGACCGCGATGCCGCCGCCCTGGTTTTCGAAGGAGAACCAGTTCGGCACCCCCAGCCATGGCCCCCAGCCGTCGGCCGAGATCCCGTCATTACCAAGATTCTTGCCAATGCGGTAGAATGCCTGGTTCTGTCCGATGGGGTTGTCGATACTGAAGATGATCAGATCCTGGTTCCCATCCTCGTCCAAGTCGGCAACCGCGATACCGCAGCCCTGGTTTTCCCAGGAGAACCAGCCCGGCACATCGATCCATGGTGACCACCCCGTGACATTGCCATTGATATCGATGTTTTTGCCGATGCGGTAGATCGCGCGGTTGCCTTGGGGAGGATTGTCGATCGTAAGCACGATCAGGTCGCGTTTGCCTTGGTTGTTCGGCGGTGTCACCGCGACCGCGATGCCTTGGTTCTCCCAGGAGAACCAGTCTGGGATGGTGATCCACGGTGTCCAGCCGCCAGTGACGTTGCCCGATGCGTCGAGATTGCGGCCGATCCGGAACAGGCCCTGATTTTGCTCGATGGGGTTGTCGACCATCGCGACGACAAGATCCTGCCGGCCGCTGTCATCCAGGTCGGCCAAGGCGATATTTCCGCCTTGGTTCTCCCAGGAGAACCAGTCCGGGATGGTGATCCACGGTGTCCAGCCGCCGGTGATCCGACCGGCGTCGTCGAGCGTCTTCCCCACACGATAGAGGCCCTGATTCTGTCCGACTGGGTTGTCGACCATCAACACGACCATGTCCTGCGTGCCATCGTTCGCCAGGCTTCCGACGGCGATGCCGCCACCCTGGTTTTCGAACGAGAACCAGTCTGGTACCGGTCGAAACAGGTTTACCATGGCCGTTCCTCCTCGTGATGCCGGCGCTGGGTGCTGTCACTTGGCAGGGTATCCTGAAAGGATCTTCCTTGTTGTTCGTCTTCGTCAAGGATGGGCTGTTCGTGGTTCGTGGCAGCTGATGTGGTCTTGTGTCAGAACTACCATCACCCGGTGAGAATTGTAAACCACCACATGTGGCTACACCACCGTTTCCTGGTGGGATTTCGTCAGACTGGGGAGATCATTTTCATCCACGGGATGATCGGTGAGTGGTGGGTGCGGATTTGCGATCTTGGAAAACTGGCACATGTTTGACCGGTTCCGTGCCTGCTCCCGACGGGTTGGTGCTTGCGTTCGGGTCGTCTTCGGGGCGGCGGCCAAAAGCTGCTGGAAAGCACAATAGAAAAGGCGCCGATGACGAGGCCGCGTGCGGCGAGGACTTTCTCGACATCCCGGCAGGACGGGGCGTAGCACGGATAACAGCCGGGCGGGGCTGGCTGGGCCGCGGCCCGCTGGCGTGGCACGGTCCGTCGTGTGGCAATGGGCAACCCACCCAGGAGATGCTCGGCCTGGGCTGAGGTCCAACAACATTGGGAGACCATGACGGCAGGGTGAGTACCGTGACGAACTGGTTGCGATAATGGGCGGTGCGAAGATTTTTCCCGTTGGCCGGATGCCCAATGATCTGGGCGGCTCCCTTCCCCCAGGCCCTGGCGCCACGCCGGGTCGCCGTCACACTGGGCGAGGACGGCGAGGTGCCCGCCGGGCCGCTATCGCCGTGCTGTCTGCGCTCTTGGTCATGCTCTTGGTCGTGGCCGGCGGTTTCGGGCTGCTTCTTGCCGTGACCCCATCCACGGCCGACGCGCGACAACGTGTACAGGCGCTCGCCGCGGCCGACGGTGCGGCACCGCTGGCTGGGTCGCTACCCGATCGGGTCGTGCGGGCGCTTCTCGCAACTGAGGACACCCGGTTCTTCTCCCACCACGGCGTGGACCCGAGCGGCGCCGTGCGTGCCACCGTGGCTTCCCTCGCCATGAACGGCGACGTGGGGGGCGCGACCCTCGAGCAGCAGCTTGTCAAGATTCTTTATACGGGTGGGCGACGCGGCTTCACCGACCGTGTCGAGCAGGTAGCTCTGGCGGTGAAGCTCGACGTCCGGTACAGCAAAACCGATATTTTGCGGATGTACCTGGACACAGTCTATTTCGGGCACGGCTACTACGGCGTCACCGACGCGGCCTGGGGTTATTTTGATCATGCGTCCGCCGCGCTGACCTGGGCGCAAGCGTCGATGCTGGCCGGATTGGTGCAGGCCCCGAGCGCCTACGACCCCTACCGGCACCCCGAGGCCGCGCGAGCCCGCCAACGCCACGTCCTTGACCGTCTTGTCGCGACTGGTGACCTCACCCGCCCCGCGGCGGACGCCGTCCTCGCCGAGCCTGTTGACCTACGTTGATGGGGGCTGCTCGTTATTGTCGAACTCCGTTGGATCCTATGGATTTCAGCCGAAAATCTGATGGATGCGGATGATTCACACCCATGCGGGGCCGCCTCCGTCGGAGATCTTGACAACCGGTGGAGGGCGGGCCGAGCGACCTGCCGATGCTGGGTGACGACGCTGATTGATTCGCGGGAGCCGGCCTCGTGCCGCAGGGATACGGTGATATGGTTGTAGCGCCACTATGATCATTTTGGGAGGGGGCTGAAACCCGACGAACTCCGAGACCGGAACTGGTGGACGGATACAGCGTCGACCTATTATTTAATCATTGTTGAGCGGTGGCTGAGACGACGGACTTCGCCCGTACCACAGTGTCATCGAGATGTACCGATCAGCCTCTCTCCAGGTCCGGCGACCGCCAGGTCAGCCAACCGTTGCCCCTGGCATCGTGGCAGGCTGCTCCGGCAGGTACGATCAGGGACTGCGGGCCGTTAGCTCAATAGGTAGAGCAAGAGACTTTTAATCTCTGGGTTCAGGGTTCGAGCCCCTGGCGGCCCACCACGATGAGTAACGATGCCCTGACCTGGGTAAATAGGTAATATCTATGAGATCCGACGGTAGATCGAATAGAAGATGTCCAGGTCGGGGCGTTGATCGTCTGGTTCGATTCCCCAGCGTACCGACAAGCATCGGCTACGAGGAGTAGTTGCAGGGGGTTGGAGTCAAGGCACCTTGACCGTTGGCATGTAGTCCTAAACTGATTCCGCTGCGATCCGGCGACCGCTGGCAGACCGGTCGTCTGACCGGCGGGTTCGCGTTAACCTGAAGGAAGTCAGGGTAGACGAGCACGCTGTAGCTCGCTGCTGACAATCGCGGGTGGCATGGGGTATGACGACCGCGCTCAGGGCCGGCACCGGGTGGCGTACTCGGTGTACGGGAGGGCGTAGCGGAGGAGTTCGTCGATGTAGGCGGCGTAGCGCCTGACTGCGGGGCGGTTCTGAAGGTGCCAGCGGTCGCCGATCGGATTGCCGAGAGTGTCGTAGAGGCTCTCGGAGATGGTTTCGCCGTCGATGATTGCGAAGTCGTCGATCGTGGCGTTGCGGGTCTCGATGCCGGGGCGGACTCGGGGCATCTCCGTGTTGATGAAGACGTGTACTTCGATGCCAAGATTGTGCTGGCGGCGCATGACCTCGTTCTTCGCCAGCGCTTCCTCAGCCGACGCGTAGCGGAAGATCCGCGAGGTGTGGCATCCGGGCCTCGCGCAGGCGGCTTCGAGTTGCTGGCCCATCTGGGTGTCCCATACCGATACCAGGCCCGGGACGGTCACCGCCCGGATGTCGGCAGATCGTGCGTAGCAGTCGGCCAACTGCTCAATTGAGTTTTCCCGCCTGAGCACGATCTCGCCGCCGTCCCACGCCGCGGCCTCATCGAGGAACTCGGCTACGCGGGTGTGGATGAGTCTCTCCCGGAGGGTCCGGGTTCCTCCGAGGGCCGTGATCAGGCGCGCGGCCAGTGCTCTCAGCTCACTCTCGTCGAGCGACCGGCCCGGTGGGAAGCCGGCCTCCTGCCCGAACGCCTCGTCGTAGTGGGCCTTCCACGCCTTCATGTCGATGTGCGCTACCGCGTCGACGGCTCGGCATTCCTTGACAAATCGCTCGACTGTGGACCATCGCGGCTGTCCGATGGCATTGAGCAGGTTGCCGATCGTGCCGCTCGCCACCCCGGTCCGCTCCGCGAGGGTCCGGTAGCTCTTGCTGCCCGCTCGGCGGTGTGCTTCGCGGATGTCAGCGAAGAACGCCTCACGCCGGGCGGCCTTGGTGTCCGTCGAGCGCATACCCCTCAGGGTAGACGGTGCGTCCAGAGCTGGGGTCATCTTTCTTGTGGTCAAGATCGAACTGGACGCCAGCGTCCTTCGTGGGCCCAGATAGCCCCTATCCACCAGAGGTTTTGGACCCTATCGTTGGAGATGATGTCCAGTTGATCCTCTCCTATGGCAGCGGGGTTGGAATGCGACGTTCGGTCCAGACTGACGCGGAGCCGTGGTGGCCGGCGTTTGCCGGGTGGCTCGACGACCTCTGGGAGGCGGCCGCGGACCGTCTAGACGATCCGCGGCGGTTCTGGACCGAGCGCCCGCTCACGGTGACGGTGGTGGTTTGTCGGCAGGACGCCGATGCGGCCCTGACCAGGGCCCTCACGGAGCTGTCTCCGCTAGCTGCAGCTTTGCGGGGCGAGTGGGTGGCTTCGCCCCGGCTGGAGATCGATATCGTGACGGTGACCTCGGATCAGCTCGGCCGATGGCGGACCGATCGGGATGTTCGTGACGTCCTGCGGCGGTCAGAGGCCGCCCTGATCGTGATGGATCGGCGTTACAAGCGAGAGCTTCTCCTCGGTGAACTTGCTCGGGCGGCTTGCGCCGTGCTGCGCGGAGAGTGGTTCCGGATCGCGGTCGTCATCGCCAGCCCTGACATCACCGCCGCCCACGCCAACGTCGCGGAGGCCGTCAACCATCGCGCGCCCGCGGCGGCCCGGTTCCCGATCTTTGGGCTGGCTGCCGACTCGCTCCCCGGCAGCCCGGAGAGTCTCCAGATCGCGGCGTGGCTGGCTGACCATGCCGTCCGCTGGCACGCCGCGACCGGCGCACGATCGGCTCTGGAGGACCTGCTGCGGCAGGTCCGAACTGCCGGGCCGCTCGCGGGCGAACTCGAGAATCGGGCTGCCGAACTCCTTGCCTCGCCGTGTGTGCGGCAGCTGGAGCTGGCTGCGTTCCTCTCTAGATCTGTGGAGGCTGGCGCTCCGGTGTCGGGAGGGTTGGTGTGTCTGCCTCCGGACCGTCTGAGGGAGCTGGCTGGGCTCGTCGCGGCGGACTGCACGGCGCGGGCGGCTGCGGTGGCGGGGCCGGGGGTTGGTCTCGGCGATCTGATTGATTCCTGGCGGGTGCCAGGCCCTGGCGCGGACTCTGCGTCCCGCGCCTGTCACCGGGCGGTCAGGGAGTTCCTCGAATGCTTGTGACCGACGGCTACAGTATCGGCATCGACGTGGGCCACCACGAGACATGCGGGGCTGTCGCCCGTGAAGGCGAGATCGAAATGATCTTGCTGGACGGCTCCTATGCTGAGCCACGCACCGGGGATCTGCTGACGACTAGATCGCCGCTGATCCGGTCCGTGGTCCGCGTAGCTCCTGTCGGCGGGGGCTGGGAACTCGTCGCGGGCTGGCGTGCGGTGAGCGCGCTCGGCATGGACGGCGCCTGGATCGAGGAGTCGCCGAAGCAGCGGTTGCGGGGCGAACCGGACACGGTCGAGCGCGACGGCGTAGAGGTCCCGGTCGTCGCGCTGACTGCAGCGCTCGTCAAGCCGTTGCTCGACGCGGCAAGGGACCGGTACGGCGACGATCTGGCGTCGGTGACCATCACCTATCCGGCGGGGTGGTTGGTGCGCGCCAGAAACCGGCTGAAGGCGGCGGTACAGGAGGCGGCCGGCGACTGGCCGGGCTTCCCTGAACCGGCTCTCATGGCGGAAGGTGTCGCCGCGGCGCGGGGTGTGGCGGCTGCCCGCCGGTTCGCGGACGGTGCACGGTACGCAGTGTTCGACTTCGGTCACCGGACACTCGATGTGGTGCTGTTGTCGGCGGTCTCCGGGGCTCCGGTCATCCTCGATTTGTGGGGAGCGCCCATCGGCGGGGCGGACTGCAGCGAACGGCTGCGGGCGCTCGTGGAGGCGAAGGCCGACACCATCGATCCGGCGCTGTGGTCGGCTCTCACGACAGGGCGGCCGCCGGGCGTGGCCCGCAAACTGGAGCGTGAGCTGGAACTGGTGAAGCGAGAGTTGTCGGATATGAGCGTGGCGGAGGTGAATCTCCGCCGGGTCGATCCCGGACTCCGCCTACCAAGCCCCGTGAAGATCTTCCGTTCCGAGTACTCAGCGGTCCTCTGCGGGTCCGACAGCGACCGCGCGGCGAACCCCCGGCCGCTCTTCGACGACCCGGTGCTCACGCGGGCGGCCGGCGTGCTCATCGAAGTATGCGACCGGAACAGCCTCGGAGCCGAGGACCTTGAGGCGGTAGTGCTGAGCGGCGGGGCCTCGCGCACTACCGCACTCCGAGCAGAGCTGGAGCGTCGGGGAATGAGGCGGATCATCCACGAAGGTTTCGACCCGAAGCAGGTGACCGCACGGGGAGCGGTCGCCGCCGATCCGTTCCAGGACCTCTCCCTCGTGGAGATTTTCGCCCTCCGCGCCATACGCTTGGTGGCCGCGATGGCCAACAGCGAAGGCAAGCACACCTGGTCGCAGATGCGCGATGGAAACGGGTGGCCCGAGCGGCGCTACCAGAAGTCCTGGGACGAAGCCCGGATCCGGCTCGAGCTCGATAAGGTCCCGCGTTTCAGCCGCTACTGCGAGCCGTACTGGATCCGCGAGCTTGTCAACCGGGGAACCCAGCAGATCGGCGACCGGATCTGGCTCCGCGCGCCACTCAACATCGAGATGAATGTGCTGCTTTCGCCGGCCCTGGCGGCTGCCTGGCTGCTGGACGCCTACCGCACGGGCCTCGTAAAGGTCTCCGCGCAAGAGATCCGGGTCACCTCTACGGGCACGGACGACCCGGACATGGATGCGTTCCTGAATTACCTTCGCGGGCGGCCCACCGGGCGGTCGCCCGCCGAGACCGTCACCGCCGCGCGATCGTCGGCGGTCGTCCATGCCACGAAGCGGCTGGTCAGGACCCGCCTCCTGGAGATGAGGAAAGGCTTCGCCATCGTTGGGTGGAAGCTTCCGTCCGGTCGGCTCCTCGATACCGCCGTCTCGGTCATCAGCGGGCAGAGCGCGGTGCGGGACTGGCGGCAGAATACCCGCGACTGGGAACGACGGGACTACCAGGAGGTCGGACGGCATTCTTGGAGCAAGATGATCAACGGTCCTCTTCCGAAGGGGCCTGGGCAGCGCTGCCAGGACCTAGCGCTGCTCGCCGCCCTCGAGATAATGCCGTCCGGTGAGGAGTACAACCCGTCCGCCGGGCAACTTCCCTCGGAATTGGAGGGTCGGGCTGGTGCGCATCCGCTGGGCAAACTCCTGCTCGACACGCGCGACCTGCTGCTGCGGAAGTCGCAGACGACCTTCACTCGAAACGTGGAGGTCGCGAACACCTTCGGCTCCGACTACGCCGATCCCTACATCACCGAGACCACCTCCCACCACGGCTGGCTCCCGGTGGAGGACATCCTGTGGTGAGAATCTCCTGGCCGATCTCGCGGAAGAAGCGGGAGGCCCCGCCGATCCCGGAGCCGGAACCCGATACCCGGCCTGTCGAGATGCTCCAACCTGGTGACCCGACCGAGCGGGCTGCGCTGATCGAGGCCTGCGTCGCGGTGCTCGACCAAATCCGCGAGACCGACCCCGTCGTGTGGCGGCGGCTCGGGCGCGACCTGGAGAAGGCAGCAGTCACCGTCATCGTTCCGGACGGGCAGCCGTTCGACGGCCAGGAGCATCTCCTTGTCGAGAGCGTCCCGACCGACGATCCGGACCTCGACGGCACCATCGCCGCCACCGAGGTCGTCGGGGTCACCTACCGCGGCCGGACTCTCCGGCTTCCGCACGTCCATGTCTACGAGAGACGGACCCCATGACCGAGGCCGCAGACATCCTGAACATCCTGATCGACGAGGCCTCTGCGCTGGCGGACGCTCTCAACTCCCCCTCCATCCCGGGCGCCGGTGTCGCCGCCGACCTGCGGGTCTACCGCTCCATCGATCCTTCGGTAGTCGCGGCTGCCCTTGTTGGTGACACCGGGGCGGGAAAATCGCAACTCGCCAATGCGCTGACGCGTAGGCAGGTCCTGCCGACCGGCGTGACCGTTACGACCAACTGCCCAGTCCGCCTCACCTACACACCGGCCGAGCCCTACGCGGTTGTCGTGTTCGCTGGTGGAAGGCTGCAACGCATCACGTTGGCAGAGATCAACCGCTACGTGCGGTTCGGTGACGCCACGGCCGTCGCGGAGGGCGTCGCAAGAGTCGACGTCTATCTGAACTCCGACCTGCTCGCCCCGGGCGGCGACGGCCCACGGGTGGACCTGATCGACAACACCGGAGCGCACAGCGTGCTCCAAGCACACACGGAAGCGGCGTTCACCGCCACGCTCGGCGCTCAGATCGTCATCCCTGTAGTGCCCGCGACGGAGTCCCCGGACGACGTGCTGATGAACCTCGTCTCCAGGGTCATGTCCGGCGCCAGCAACGTGATCTTTGTAATCAGCCATGCGGCGGCCCCGGACGCCCGGCCGGATGCTGTCAGGAGGCTCCTCGAGCAGCGCCTGGCTGTGCTCGCCGCGGAGGGGGGAGAGACCGTCGCTTTCAAGCCGCTGTTCTTCGCCGTGGACAGCCAATTCGCGAGCCCGACGAGCGACCGCCTCATCTATGGCGATGAGGTGGAGAGGTTGCGGCGGGCGATCCGGCTGGCGGCCTCCTCCCAGGCTTACCTCGTCTCCGGACTGCTGCGCGTCCTCATCGGCCTTGACCGGCTCGAACGGGCCGCCCGCCGCCGCCTCGATTCGCTGCGCGCTCCCGGCGAGGACCCCGACGGATCCGCGCTCCTCGCTGGCGAGCAGGAACTCGAGACCATGCGGCAACGGCTGCGGGGGGAGATCGACAATCGGATCGACGAGGCACGCAAGGTCATCGCCCACCGGCTCGCTGAGTACAGGGATTCGGAATCCCGGACACGCCTGATCGGGAAGGTCGCCAAGCTGCTGGAGACCGGGGCGGACGATGTAAGGGGGCCGATCGTCACCGAGATGGAGCCGCTGGCCGATGGCGTCCACGCCGAGTTGGCCGAGCGACTGACCCGCAATCTCCGGGCGATAGGTAACCCAGCGATCAGCGAGTTTGGCGCAGAGAACCACTCGCTGGACCACTCCAGGTTTCAGGGACGGCTGCCGGATACGTCGAAGATCGGCCCGGTCCGGGACAGCAGGGACACCGACATCGGGCGCTGGATTGAGGACAACACCCGGGCGTTCGGCCCGGTGCTCACCTTCGTGACTACGGTCGCGCGCTTCACGGGCTTCGGCCCTGCGATCATGGCCGGGGCCGCAGTGCACTGGGTGCTGTCCCAGCAGATGGCAGCCGAGCGGGCGAACCGGGACAACAGCATCCGCCGGTACGAAGGCGGACAGACCGCGCAGAGGATGGTCGCTGACTCGCTGAAGGCCGTGGAGCACATGCTCGAAACCCATGTCGACGAAATTCGCGCCGATGCCAAACGCGTCGTCGACCAACTCCACACGGACATGCACGAGGCGTGGACGGAGAGGTGCAAGGACGCCCAGCTGCGGCACGACAGCGACCAGGCGTGCCACATCGAGGAGGCTGCGCGTATCGAGGATGGTCTGAAATCGCTCGGCCTGCTGCGGCTGCGCGCCGAGAGCCTGGAAGGACGGCTGACTGCGCATCCGGGAGGACATCAGTGAAAGCGATACCCGAACAGCCCGAATGGGACGCTCTCGGTGTTCCGGCGAGGGCAGCCACTTGGTCTGCGCTACCGACCGCTGCCCAGCAGCGTCTCACGCGGGAGACGCCCGAGCGGGTGGCGCATGTGGACGGCCTCCCTGTGGACGTCAGAGACGAGGCGAACCGTCGCATCCTCGCGCAGCGGTCCGACCAGATCCTCACCGAGACTGCGAAAGCGCTCGAAGAGATCGGTCCCGGCGCCCGGATTGACAAGGCCGCCGAGCTCTCGGCACTCAGACATGTCCTCGACAGTCCCGTCGAGAGCCGCGACGGTTCGGCATGCTGGGGACTTCGGCCGCAGCTGCTCGAGTTCGACGACCAAAAGCACCACGTTGTCGTCGGGCTTGGCGATCTCGTGCATGCGGACCTCACCATTGTCTTCCTGCCCGGCATGGGGACGACGGTCAACGACGTCGGGACCTGGCTGGAGCGAGTCCGCGACACGATCGATGAGATCCACAGGCACGACCCATCGGTCGCAGCCGCAGGCGTGTACTGGCAGGGCTACGACCCGCCGCACGGCCCGCTAGCAGCGGCCTCTGCCGGGCGGGCGATCGCCGCCGCCGAGCCGCTGGCGGAATTTGTCGAGGGGCTCCGCTTCCATATGCGCCCGGACGCCCGGCTTGACATCGAGGCCCACAGCTACGGATGCCGCGTATTCGGCGAGGCCCTCACCCACCACCATCTGGCCGCCCACGCCGACCGCTTCATCATCAACGCCAACCCCGGCCTCGGCATCCCGGATCCCGCCCAACTCGGCGTCGATCCCGGGCGGATGGCGGCCTGCACCGTCCCCGGTGACGTAATTGAGCTGACCGGGCTGCTGCGCTACCTCGACTACACCCCCGGGCCGGATCCGCGCTACCAGCTCGACGATTCGGGAGTCCTCCACCCGACGGAACGCTGGTTCGGCCCGGACCCCGGCAGCTCCGGCTGGATCCAGAGCCTCCCGACCGGCACCCACCCAGGCCAGGACTCCGAGCAGCTCCACTCCGCCTGCTTCGAAGCCGGCAGCCTGGAGCTCACCAGCCGTGCCCTGTTTCACCTAGAGCGCGAGGCCGAGGCCTTCAGCAGTAATCTCGTGGAGCTATTTCCGATAGTACCGGGCCCGTCCATTCCCGATCTCACGACCCGTGACTTCGAGGACAGAGCGCTCCACCACGAATTCTTCGAGCCATACTCCCGCAACCCCTTCACCTACCACCCCCCGGAACCCTCCTGGCCCGCCCCGGCTCCTCCCGTCACCGACGTCCCCCACCCGCCTGAACCCCAATGGTGCCCGGCGGCCCCGTCCGCCCAACACACCCAGGTG